>JBDGQV010000048.1:0-2368 GCA_042218725.1 Halothece sp.
TGAACAATTAATTTAAACTTCCCAACCCTTACTGAAAACTTACCAGCAAGGGGTTGGGATAGAAACGCGTTTTAATTGCCGCATTCGCGATCGATTGCGTCTTCTAGGGAATCAATTGAAGCTTGATAAGCATCGACTTCATTTTTCCCATAGTTATTTGGTCTGTTCATATACCTTTCATAAGTCATATTTTCTGCATTGTTTGCTCTTTGGCAGGTTTCTCGATGTACCTTTTCATGAGCCACATAAGCATCATAAATTTCCCCTGGTCTACCCGTCATTTCCGTCCATTTGTCGCGACTCATTTCATCGAGCGGGATGTCGTTGTCAGGATCGTCAGGATTGGTAAATGTAATTTCGCAGGATGACACATTGGTGCTAGCTCCTACCTTTAAATCACCGTTAGAATCATTGGAATTGCTTTCTCGTTGGCGTTTAATGAAGTCTTTGACATTGTCATTGTATTCTTGACCATTATTGGATCTGTCGCGTAAACCTTGGTTGGCAAACGCCGCTTGGTTATTCTTCAAACCGGCTAATTCATCACGCAACTTCTGGCATTTTTTTTGCTTTTCCGGTTCAGGTTGAGGACGGGAAGATTGTCCTGTCCGTTGGCGACTGGTATTGCCGGGCTGGGCAGCACCGCCAGGGGGGTTAACTTCTGTGCCGTTACCATTGCCATTATTATCTTGAGCGAAGAAGAAGCCATTTTTAGCGGCCAATAATTGTGGTTGCGGGTTGTAAGCCATAGCTTGACATTGACCGGCATGCTGACACAACTGATATTGCCAGGCTTTGAAGAATAATTGCAGATGATTTTGTTGCCAGTCAGGTGCATTCGGGGGAATTACTGCTTTAATGGCTGTTTGCAAATGGTACAAGTCGGCCAAATCCTGAAGATAGTTATCAGCATCTAAGTTGAGACTTTCAAACGCCTGAGTTTGTTCGTCCTGGTAGCGTACTGCTTGCTCGTAGCGATCGCGAGCATTGGTAAATTGCGATGAGGTTGCTTGCGGTGTCCCATCACCGTTAGGCAATCCCACAAGTGTCCAGCCTTGATTTTCCCAGGATTGCTCATAGTCCAGGGTCCGTTCCGGCGGCATTGCTTCTTGCCGGTAAAAGTCCACACGTTGCAAGGAATAGCCGGCAACTTCAGAATCACCCTGAAAAGACAAGGGCTCAACAGAGTCATCATAGATCATCTCAATGCGATTGCCGTTCTCTAGAGCAACTTTTGCAATCCGCCCGGCGCGATCGCGCTGTATTTCCACTTTTTCCGGAACCGACACTTGCAAGCGAGTTTCCTTATAGCCATTGGGAAAATAGCGGATAAAATAACCATTGCTGTGATACGACCAACGCCCGGAAGGAACTTCTCGGCTATCTTCTGTAAATTCGGGAGTTCCTAGCAAAACCGCAGCCTCTTCCAATTCTTCAAATGTGCTATTGCTTGTGCTCACTAAGCGACGAATCTCGGCTTTAGCATTAAATACTTTACGCGCCATGGGCGGCAATTCTGACAAAAATTTCCGTTTCACGCGATCGGGAATTTTCCCCAAAGCACCGCCGTTTAACTCTTCTATTTCGTCATCGGTGAGTAAGGTTTCGGCAACTTGTACCCGTTCTTTAGGCATATCACGAATTTTGGTTTCCGCAATAATGGCCCACAGCAATGTTTGAACTTGCCTTTGAGGAATTTCGGGATGATCGGCAGAATTTTCCAGAACATGCTGGATAATATCAGCATATTTCCCCTTCAAGGGGGCATAAACATAGCCGTTGCCGCTGCCAGGGGTATAAGTGCCAGCACGCAAGCAATAGCTTTGGGTGTAAAGTTCAAAATTTCCCGGCGGTACTTGAAAACCATTATTTTCAGTACGAGGGAGAAGGCTTAAAAAATCTAGATTCGTAGGGTTATAATCATCAAGAAAGGGAATTGCTTGTTGCGCATCTTCTAAGCTAGTCGATAGTGCCGGTTCTTTTTTCAATAAATCATCTATTCCCAGAACTTCTGCGGGATTAATCGGAACCTTGTTGGGAATCTTAATTGGAAATTGTGCTGCTGCTTTGAAACTGAAGTTAATAGCAACAAAGATAAATATTCCCAAGATAAAGCTCAGTGGGAATAAGAAGTGACGTTTCATGATTGCATTATTGAGTTGAAAGTAAAATTAGTCACTACGATACTACAATTCTGAGTAATTCCAAAATATGATTAATGAATGCAAATCAGTGAACACTCAATTTCCTTTGCTTTAAGCCAATAGTCGGATTTCGATCAATCCAAGATTGTGAAATTTTTTAAGAGATACAGAATTTCTGGCGGCATTGCGAAAATCTAGACAACGCAGACCTTAATCCCGACAAT
>JBDGQV010000049.1:0-5794 GCA_042218725.1 Halothece sp.
ACCCTTTTCCCAATTAAGTCGCTTTATTTGTAGCACTGATTAATCAAATCCGTATTAGGATTCGATAAAACCATCACAAAATACCAACCAATAACCGAAAAATTAACAACAATGGCAACAATTCTCAGAAAATGGAGTTACCAATACCAATGGCTATATGACGCGATCGCGCAGTTTTCGGCATTAACTGTGGGCGGCGAAGCCCGTTTCCGGCAACTGGCCTTGAAAGGACTCTCCATTGATCAGAATACTTCAATTTTAGACGTATGTTGTGGGGCCGGACAAACCACCCAATTCCTGGTGAAATATTCAGATCAGGTAACCGGCTTAGATGCTTCTCCTGTGGCGTTAGCACGGGCAAAAAAGCGAGTGCCGCAAGCCCAATATGTGGAGGGATTAGCGGAGGAATTGCCGTTTTCCGATAACAGTTTTGATCTTGTACAAACCAGTGTTGCTTTGCATGAAATGAAACCGGAACAATTGACGCAAATTTTACAGCAAGTGTATCGCGTCCTGAAACCAGAAGGAACCTTTGCTTGCATTGATTTGCATCAACCGCACAATCCCATTTTTCTTCCCGGTATCAACTTGTTTATGACGTTATTTGAAACCGAAACCGCTTGGCAATTTGTTCAAACAAATTTACCCGAAAAATTAAGCGCGATCGGGTTTAAAAATTGTCAGCAAACGCTTCATGCCGGTGGCAGTTTACAAGTCGTTCAAGCTCAAAAATAAGTCATTATTTTTCCCGATTCTTGGCAAGTTACGATTTTTGTTCCATCGTTTGCAATTTATACAAACTGGAATATAATCCCCCTTGTTCAATCAATTCTTCATGAGTTCCCGACTCAGCTAATTCCCCTTGTTTGAGCACTAAAATTCGATCCACATTGCGAATGGTGGAAAGACGGTGAGCAATAATAATAGCCGTGCGTTCTTCGAGTAGATAGTTTAGCGCATCTTGAATTAAAGCTTCTGTTCCCACATCCAAACTGGCTGTTGCTTCATCTAATACTAAAACCCGTGGGTCGCGAATCGCTACTCGCGCGAAAGCTAATAGTTGTTTTTGCCCTCCAGATAAATTATTGCCGCGTTCTCTTAAAGGCGTCTCATATCCTTGGGGAAGTTCTTCAATAAAACGATCCACATTGGTCATTTCTGCCGCTTTTTTAATGGCTTCAAAGGGATAGTTTTCACCAAGGGTAATATTGTCTTTGACATTGCCGGCAAAGAGGAAATTTTCTTGTAAAATGACCCCAATATGACGACGCAATTCTTTTTGTGCTAAGTCTCGAATATCAACCCCATCCAATAAAATGCGACCCTCAGTGGGTTCATATAACCGACAAAGCAACCGAATAATTGAACTTTTTCCAGCGCCGGTGGGACCGACTAACGCAACTTTTTCCCCTGGTTTAATAACAAAGTTTAAATTGTTGAGAACAAGCTCATCTTGATTATAAGCAAAGGAAACATTTTCAAAGCGAATTTCTCCTGCTGTTTCCGGTGCCGTTTCTCCTACTAATTGTTTTTGTTCAGATTGATTGGGATCGCGAATTTCAATGGGCTCACTCATTAATTCCGTAATCCGTTCGATTCCGGTAAATCCCCTTTGCAGCAACGTAAATTTTTCCGCAAATTGTCGCAACGGTTCAAATAGTCGTTGGGCATATAAAATAAAAGCGGATAGCGTTCCAAAGTTTAAAGCATCTCCGAAAACGAGAACCCCTCCTAATCCTAAAATTCCCGCGATCGCGACCAGAGAAATCCATTCTAAGGTTGCAGAAACCGCTGATTCATAAAAGATTGTTTGTTTAATTTCTTTGAGATAACGCCGATTAATGTTGCGAAACAGATTATTATTGAATTGTTCGCGACGGAAGAGTTGGACAATATTAATGCCTGCGACATTTTCTTGCAACATTGAATTGAGGGCTGATAATTCCTCGCGAGACCGATAATTGGCATTGCGATATTCCCGTTGCAAATAGAGAATGATTGCAGTTACGGGGAAAAACATTAAAACCAATAAGCTTGCTAACTGCCATTGAACTGTGAAAATAGTCACAATAATGACTAAAATGTAGACAATATCGCTGAGAATGCCAATGGCGCCAGTAGAGAAAACATCGCCCAACGCTTCCACATCACTGGTTAAACGGGTGACTAAACGCCCCACCGGGGTTCGGTCAAAGAATTTAGACGCAAGAGAGGTGACATGAGTAAATAAGTCATCGCGAATATTGGCGGTAATTTGCTGTCCCACTCGTTGGACTAAATACCCTTGTAAGGCATTAAAAAGAAGCCGAATAATAATGGTTAACAGCAATAACCCAGTGAGAATATTTAAGCCCTGATTTAAAGCCATCCCTTCCAGAAATGACCAAGTTTGTTCATCTCGTAAAAAAGAAATGGCTTGTCCAATAATTAAGGGTTGTACTGCCCCGGCAATGGAAAGGGGAATCAGCAACAAAATGGAGGTAAGGAATAAATTTTTATTGCGACGGGCATAGGGCGTAAGACGCAACAGCAGTCGCCAATCATTTTCTTGCGGTCGGGTATCGCGTTCGCCAGTTTCAAGGGAAGGAGATGCAGTCATATTAGTTTGTCTTTAGTAAATTTCTACAATTGTCCCGGCATCGAGACTGAGGGAAGGGAGTCAGGTATTGTCAATGATTCATTGCTTCTTATCTGGATTTCCTAACCCCGTGGTTAAGCTATAGCTAAAACTTAATCCTTTCAGCCAAAGTCCGGGAAAGCGTTTTTCCAGCCAAGATTGATTATTTTTCAGCCACTGGGAAAACCAGCCTTTGAACAGAACAGCAATGAGTGAATCCAAGGTAAAGCTGAGATAGCTTCCCACCCATCGGAAAAAGTCTTTTGCCCCGGCTTGTTCCCAAATCCAACCAATGAGGGCGGGATTCATCCAGGCAGCTTTTAGGGCAAGACGATTAAATAAGCCCCAACCGGCGCGATCTTTAATAAAGGTATCGGCCACTGCTGGGGATTCATTGGCAAGCAACCCAAAGAAGGTATTCAGCATGGCATTAATCCGTTGGGGAGGCAGGGTTTTTCCGGTGGGAACCATCATCCCTTTCGAAAACAGCCAAGTCACGGCAACGTTGCTTTGATAAGCGCGGACTTGATCCAGGTGTTTGGCTTGTAGAAGGTCATGTCTCAGGGCGGTATCCAGAAGCGTTGTCAGACGCTCTAAGTTGCGAATGAGAGACCCAAAGCCAGTAAAAACGAGGGGAGATTGTAAAGAAGCGGCATCTCCCAACGCCAGGAGGCGATCGAAAGCAACCGTGCGATCGCGCTTCCCAACGCTAAAGTGACCGGGAATATAGCCAAAGGTGGCCTTTTTCCATTGCAGTTGTTCCATGTCGCAGCGACGATACTCCGGTAATATTGTAAAGAAATCTTCATACATTTCTAATAAAGAGCCGGGGTTATCCGGGTGCACTTGATGATAGTGGAACAGATAAATGGTTAGTTCGTCCTCGGCACCGGGAAATAATTCCCAAATCAGTTGTCGTCCGCGAGAAATATCGCCATGAGAATTTAAGACATCGCCATAATTGGAATCCCAGACCCCAGGGGGAAAGCCGCTCTTTACCGTTGCCCCAACCGTGGGACAAACGCTGTCAAAAGCGCGATCGCCGTTCAGTTGCCAAGCAATGGGCGAGGCCGACCCCATGGCATCAATTAATAATCGCCCTACGGCTTGCTTGCGGGTTTGACTGGGTAAATGTTGACAATTAACGGTGACGGCAGTTTGACTGACTTGGGCGTTAATAAATTCCGTCTCATCCCAAATTTCTCCGCCAGCCCTGCGCAGTTTGTCCCCACACAGCCGTAACAGTTTTTCCGAATCCAGGGCAATATTTAAAACCGTTGGCGTGTGTAGAACCTCTCCTTTAAGATGAGGCGGATTATTTCCATCAAAAAACTTGTTATACCCATCTTTGTATTCTCGGGCAATAACGGTTTCAAATTCCGCTTCCGTCAATAATCCCAGATCAATTAAGGCCTGAAATTCTTGACGAGAGATATTCCATTCCCGATTCATCCGGCCAAAGGGCAACCGTTCCATTAATAAAACGCGGTAGCCCCGTCTTGCCATGACCGCTGCATGAATCACCCCTAAAGCCCCGCCAACGTAAATTAAATCATAGTCGGGGGCAGTGCTGGGTTCCGTTTCCGTTCGTTCCACCACTGTTTTCGGTTGCTTGGGTTGACGGACTTCCTGTCGCCACCGTTGTTCCCACCAATAGGCGCGAGTCAGGTCGGATTCGCCATTGGGAATTTTTTGGAAAAAATGAACGGTTTTGGGATAGTAGGGGGCTAATGCGGAAAAAATCGATTCTTGGGAAAGATCAATGGCGGGCGGTTCGGGATAGGAAGTCGGAAACTGAGTTTGCAGGGCAGCGTTCAAATTGTTCGCTAAGCGACGAGCGAGAGAAGCAGGGAACTCCCCCCAACGAAATGCTTTGAGATAGGTGGTGTTTTGCACCGACCAAATAAAAATGGAGAGTTCTCCTGGTGTCTTAGGAAACTGTAATCGAATCCCTTGGGGTGTCACCTTTTTGTGACCTGAATTAACCGGCCAACCTTTTTGCAACCACTCATAGACTAAAGCGGAATCACTCACAGGAACTTCGGTATAGAGGATTTCTTCCATGATTGTTTCTTCAATAACGCTAAATTTGTGAGAAAAAGGGGGTCAAATCGGGAGAAAGTACGCTAAACTTTCAGATACTTAAGATTAAAATTGTTAAATAAAAGTTTACATTCTTATGAATTTTTAAGAGACCACTGTGCATTGTAAACCAGCCATGAATTATCCCATCCCAGCGACAATCGAAGAAATAGAAGCTCTCAAAGAGCAGCCCGTGGATGAAGAACTCATTGCGGCCGCGATCGCGGGGGTTGTTAAAATTGCCCGTGCCCAAGGGCAAACCCTTGATGAACTAACGGCAGAAGTCTTAGCCGACGACCATTGGTTAGAACCGTCTCAAAGACGGTGGCTTAGTGATATTGTGGCGCAAGCTTGGCAAAGTATCGGGAATAGCAGCCAGGATTAAACAATCAGCTAATGGAGAGCAGACAAACTGCCAAGCGTTCATGAAAATTAGCGCAATGATTGGGAGATTAATTTTTACAATCGAAATCGTTGAACAAATTAATCAATTGGCCGCTCCCATTGTTGGATCATTCAGGATGCTTTCCCCCACAACAGGGCAACGTCAGCCTCGAATTGCCGTCATTGATCGCGAAGCACTGGCGACCGGAACGGTTTTTCCCCCATGCAAGAAGTAACCATTATAAGATATAAGGAAACTAGACTGATCAATATAGAAAGGTAGATTATGGCTGATACGAAACTTGCCCTGACCGAAGAAAACGTGAACAACGTTCTGGAAGAACTGCGTCCCTACCTCATGGCAGATGGCGGCAATGTTGAGTTAGTTGATATTGAAGGACCCGTTGTTAAACTGAAGTTGCAAGGGGCATGCGGTTCTTGCCCAAGTTCGCAAATGACTTTGAAAATGGGCATTGAACGTCGCCTGCGTGAATTTATCCCTGAGATTGCAGAAGTCGAACAAGTTGTAGAATAACTCCTCACTTTTTCTATTCTCTCCCTCTCCTAGGATGAATTGGGAGAGGGACTTCTCGTTATTACCGAAATTCACGGGTCTAAAGCCCATCCCTTTAGGGATTTCGTGATAGGATAGAATTTAAGTAAGGCCGGGCAGGCCTGAATAAAGCTCGCTGAGGGTAAAGAGTCCGGGGG
>JBDGQV010000005.1:0-1662 GCA_042218725.1 Halothece sp.
GTAAACGATTGCCATTACTGGTGGGAACACCAGCATACATCAATTTTAGATCCTTTAAAAGAAAGGGCACTCCTTGAAATGACCCCTCTGGTACCCCCTGATTAAGCCCGATCCTGGCTTGTTCATACATTTTGTAGATGACAGCATTAATGGTGGGATTATACGCTTCAATGTGAGCAATGGCAGCATCCAAAAGCTCAGTTGGCGTTACTTGCTTGGTTTTGACTAACTCAGCTAATCCGAGACCATCAAATTGATGGTATTCACTAAAGTGACTCATATGGCAGTAATGGTATTCAACGTGACAATTCGATCGCGCTCTAGACAGTCAAGGAAATTCAATTGCGCACTAATAGATACTAACCTTTCATGATCTTTAACCAGGCAAAAATTTGCTCTGCGGTTAATTCTAAATTCATTCCCGCTAATACCGGAAGCTGACTATTTCCTTTGCAAATGCTGGGTTCTTGCTGTGGGAGAAAAATTAAATTGGATGCGATTCCAACCAACAACTGCAATATCAGGAACAATTGATCGCCCGGCAAAAGTACAGCGTAGTTCAGGCAATGCGGTATACATTTCACTATGAGTATCAATTGCACTCAATAGTTTTTTCTGTAGCAGGGAGTGGCGAGTTTTCGGCATTGGCTTTTGCATTGCCATCCCATCTACATATTCCCATGCTGGGGATTCATCTATGTTCGGTAAGGCAAGGAATTCTTCAATGGTTAGCGCTTGGGTAGAAGAAGCCGTCATAATTGGTAAAACTAGGAAAATCGCTTGTATTTTCAGTATAGTTGCACTTTTTATTTCTCATTTTTTGAAGGTGCGTCGGTTGAAAACCGAGTCGCATCGCGCTTTCCAAAAACAAAGAATCAAAGCAATCATTGCACTCGTCACTGAAGGTTATTTATAGCTAATGCAAAAGCGATCATCAATAATCTTAGGCTCTTGAGTAAATCCGGCATTCTTCAATAATTGTTGAGTTTGTTTTCCATCGAAAACATAAAAGCGACAAAATTGTTTTGTTAAGACTTCACCATTTGGGTTCGAGAAAGTATACCACTTATCAACATAAGGCTCCTGTCTCGTCACGTTTTGCTCATAAATCACATTATTTTTAATTTCCAAATTATCATAAAAAGTATTTGAAATACTACTTTGAGCGCGATCGCGCTTTTCCCCACTCTCAATGCAATTTTTCAAGAAAAACTTATAAATTCTAAATATAAATAATTAAAATATAATTACACCATCTCTGATAATTTACTATGGTTAATCAAATTAATTTTCCCCAAAACTGAAATAAGGAATTTCAGATCGTATTATTCAAGGAAATTCTACACCAGGTGCGCGATCGCGTTTCACAAATTATTGGAAACGTCATCGTAATTTTTTAATTTTCAGTGCCAATATTCGAATAGTCGTATACTGGTACTTAAATAAAATGATCCGGTTATTTTTTTTTCTAAAATTGTCTGCTGTAAATGCTCTACAGTGGATGGAGCAAAAAATTGCTCACCAGTTTCTTCATTAACGCGTACTGGAACATTTTCAATCAGAATAATTTTACCATTCAGATTTAAAGTGTATGTTACCTGTTTTTCAATTAAGTTTTCTTCCCACTGACCTTTCATTTGATACAACAGCATCGCGCTTTCC
>JBDGQV010000005.1:1762-3546 GCA_042218725.1 Halothece sp.
ATCGCGCTTTCCTAGGTACGCCTATATTTCGTAAACGTATCTCCTCTACCTGATCATGGTCTCAGTCCCATCAAATAGATTAAATTTTAGTCTGTATTTTGATCCGAATAGATAAGTAAAGGTAAATTAATTATTTCATCTTTGTTCTCATAACAAGTATCAGGAGGCAAATTATCTTGATTAGCAGCTTCTACAGCTAATTGATCGCAACGTTCATTCTCAATGTTACCTGAATGCCCTCTTACCCATCGAAATTCAACTTCGTGCTGATTGCATAAATCAAGTATTTTGTTCCACAAATCAGTATTAATAGCTCGCTCTTTTTTGTTTCGTTTCCAATTATTTGCTTTCCATCGCTGAACCCATCCTTTTGTTATAGAATCAACCAAATACCGTGAGTCAGAATAAAGAATAACAGAACATTTAAATTTGAGAGTTTGCAGTCCAATAATCGCTGCCATTATTTCCATTCGGTTGTTTGTTGTTAGGCGAAAGCCACCTGATAACTCTTTACGATGGCTTCCATGGAGAAGAATTATTCCATAACCTCCCGGACCAGGATTTCCAATACAAGAGCCATCTGTGTAGATAATTACTTCTTTAAGTTTATCATTCATAATAAAAATTTAATCCATAGAATATTTGATATTTGCCAGTTCCCGCAGGGGACATCACGCTTCTCGCTAAAATACCAAAAAGAACAAAATTAAAAGTGATCTAAACAAGATTTAGGATTCCCAAAACTAATCCTTAAAATAAGAACTAATAACAAAACTTTATATTGATCTTGTTAACCATGTTACTTAAAAGGGTTAGCAGTCCTCTCAATTAAATAAAAATGCTGAACTTATCATCTTGATCGCGCTCCTCGTTAAAATACCAATTAACGATAATGGTTAAGGAAAGCTCATGGCGCAACAGTGGCAATTTTGGATCGATCGCGGGGGAACGTTTACCGATATTGTTGCCAAACGGGATGATGGCAGTCTCTTTACCCATAAACTGCTTTCGGAAAATCCCGATCATTACCAAGATGCTGCGATTCAAGGGATTCGAGATGTCATGGGGTTAGATGGCGATCAACCCCTGCCCACTGAGCAAATTCAAACCATTAAAATGGGCACAACAGTTGCAACGAATGCCCTACTGGAACATAAAGGCGAACCGTTAGTTCTTCTGATTACCAAAGGGGTTCGGGATGCGCTGCGCATCGGTTATCAAAACCGTCCCGATATTTTTGCCCGTGAGATTATTCTGCCGGAGATGGTGTATGAGGAAGTAATTGAGGTAGAAGAACGTCTTGATGCTAGCGGGAATGTCATTGCGCCATTGAATCAAGAACAAGTCAGAGAAGACTTGCAACGGGCTTATGATAAAGGAATTAGAAGTTGCGCGATCGCGCTCATGCATGGCTATCGCTATCCCCAGCACGAACAGCAAATTGCTGAAATTGCCAAGGAATTAAACTTTACGCAAATTTCCCTGTCTCATGAAGTAGCCCCGTTAATGAAGCTAGTGAGTCGCGGGGATACGACTGTTGTCGATGCTTATCTTTCCCCCATTTTGCGCCGCTATGTGGAACAAATCGCTAGCCAGTTGAACTTAGATGAAAACAGCAACACCCAACTCCTGTTTATGCAATCCAATGGGGGATTAGTAGATGCTAATTTGTTCCAAGGCAAAGATAGCATTTTATCGGGACCGGCAGGCGGCATTGTCGGTGCGGTTAAAACCAGTCAAATTGCCGGCTATGACAACATTATCAGCTTTGATATGGGCGGAAC
>JBDGQV010000050.1:0-12621 GCA_042218725.1 Halothece sp.
TCAAACAACGCGAGTGGTAGATTGTCAAAATTATGCTGTGGGCAAAATTATTAATTTAGAGCCAATTTTTGTTAGTGATGAATATGAGAATTTATCCCAGGAAGCCGACTCCTTACTTCCGATAACCAGAGAAGCAGACCAAGATAGTCCCATTTATCAAAGCAACAAATTTGTTTGCGAAAATTATGGGAATCTCAATTAAGAAAAGCCATGCCTATTTAAAATCCCCCAAATCTGGGGGAAGAGGGGGAAACAGGAAGGGTTCACATGTAATCGTTAAGTTTCGGAGCTACGGGGAAATTCGCTGCCGCGACTGCTCATGGAAGCAGTTTTACCGCCGGTGAGAACATCAGCTTCTTTAACAAAGCCACTGTAGGCTTCCATTGCGTGTTCGCCGATATCCAGTCCTTGGATTTCTTCTTCCACACTGACGCGAATACCAAATAATGCTTTTAAGATGCCCCAGACAATAGAACTATAAACCACGGTAAAGCCGCCGATAGCAAGAATCCCGATAATTTGAGCTCCAATGCTGGTGCCGCCATCAAAGATTCCAACGGCTAGGGTTCCCCAAGCACCACAAACCAGGTGAACGGAAATAGCACCAACGGGATCATCGATTTTGATTCGGTCAAAGAAGCTAACGGAGAAAACCACAATTACGCCAGCAATCGCACCAATAATCACTGCTGAGATGTAGTTAACTGAAGCACAACCGGCAGTAATGCCGACTAATCCAGCAAGAATCCCATTGATAATCATGGAGAGATCAGGCTTACCATCTTTGATCCAAGAAGTAGCCGTTGCTAACACACCGCCTGCAGCGGCGGATAAGTTTGTGGTAATCGCGATATAAGGGACATTTGAAGTAGCTGCTAACTCGGAACCGGGGTTAAATCCAAACCAACCGATCCATAAAATTAAACACCCTAGGGTGGCAAGACTCATATTATGGCCGGGAATGGCATTACTGCCCCCATCATCACGATATTTGCCTTCACGGGGACCAATAAACGCGGCTCCCATTAAGGCAGCCCAACCGCCAACGGAGTGAACAATGGTGGAACCGGCAAAGTCGTTAAAGCCAACATCAGCTAGCCAACCGCCATCCCAATACCAGTGACCGGTAATGGGATAGGAAATCGCAACCAGTAAAAAGCTGAAGATGAGAAAGGAACTAAATTTTACCCTCTCAGCGACCGCGCCGGAAACAATGGTGGCAGCAGTGGCAGCAAATGCAACTTGGAACAAGAAACTAATGGCTTCTGGGGTTCCCACTGCAATTTTCATGCCTTCTTCGTTCACCTCAAAGGATTCTGAACCGGTGTAGGGAACACTGGAATTATTAAAAAACCAACCGCTGTAGCCAAAGAAAGAATTGCCGCCGACCCATTCTCCGGCTTCATTGACATAGCCGCCATACATGATGGCATAGCCAACTGCCCAGTAAGCGATAGTTGCTACCGCAAAAACAATCAGGTTTTTAGACAGAATATTGACAGCATTTTTCTGGCGGCAGAATCCTGTTTCCAACATGCCAAAGCCTGCATTCATAAAAATGACAAGCACAGAAGCAAACAGGAGAAAAATGGAGTCAAGGACAATTTTTAATTGGTCGAAGTTTTGGGGCGGCGCAATCCCTTGAGCCTGGGCTGCTGTATTCCATAGCACGACAATCAGTGCCGATAAAGGAATACAAGCCAGCCAGTAGGGAGAAAAAGAACGCGCAATTACTCGTAAAGGTTGTAATAAAGGGGAATTCCAAAGCGATTTTTGATTAGAAGTTACTTCCTTGTTCTTGCTTTGCTTGGCTTGAGATATCATTACCAAATTTTCCTCATATAACGATTATCGAATCTAAAACTTATAACCAAGAGCTTGAAAAAAAAGAGCCAATTTGGCAACTGTAATTATTCGATTTAATCATCGGAGTCGCCAAAATTCTGTATTTTTTACATCATTTTTTCTGTATCAAAGAATACATTTTGTGGCGATAATCGGTGAAATTCCCCATGATTCGGTGCTAATAGTGATCTAAAATTATCTAATTTAGGGTAGAAATCACTAAATTTTGAATAGATAGTACAAAGAACCAATGGGCATCTCCGTTGATTGGGAAAGGGTCTGATGTCGTTTGAAAAACTTACAAAAGTGATCTGATTAAATTTCTTTAATATCATCCACTTCAAAGTATTGGTAAAATTGTTCAGTGACTTCTAGCCAGTAGGAACGTCCTTCACGGCGTTTTTGTACTAATCCCAGTTCTACTAACTCTTGAACTTGTTGATAGGCACTGCTTCCTCGCAGATCAACTAAATCAGTTTGTCGGATGGGGTTTTTCAGCGCGATCGCGGCCAGCGTTCTTAATGCCCCCACTCCTAATTCTGCTGGAACTAAGTCTTGCATAATATTTTGATACGTGGCTCGAAGTTGCAAACTGTAACCGTTGGGAGTTTCCACCACTTCTAAGGCACTATCGCGATGGGCATAATCCGACATTAATTCTAAGATGGCATCCTCAGCTTGAGCGCGATCGCAGTTGGCATACTCACTGATTTCTTTGATGGAAAGGGGTTGCGCTTTTAAGTACAAAATGGCTTCAATTTGCGTCGCTAAACGAGGCTCGTTCATTAATCAATTCGTCATTAATCAGTTATAATTCTTTGAGCGGTTTCCAACCGGGTTGCCATAAATCCGTGTCTTTTAATTGTTGCGCATTAATCCAAAATCGCACGTTTTTATCACAAGAAGCAACCATTTCTGCAAACACCCATTTTCCTTTATTTTTGCGATTTACTACTTCAAAATGTCGCCATCCCCATGTTTTTTGTTGTGCTGTCCATTTCGAACCAACTAGGTGCGGAAATTTTTTATTTTTTGCCATTTGTCACTCCTTATACCCCCCTTCCGCAGGGGGGCTCGGCAAAATCCTTCTTATTGTTGGTGAGGCCAGAAATTTATTTTGCTAAGGATTGGGCAACTTGTTTCGCAAAATAAGTCAAGATTAAATCTGCCCCGGCACGTTTCATGCTGGTAAGGGTTTCCATGACAATTTTTTCCTCATCAATCCACCCTTTTTCAGCAGCGGCTTTAATCATGGAATATTCACCGCTAACGTTATAAGCCGCCACGGGAAGATTTGTATTTTCACGTACCAAATGAATGACATCGAGATAGGCTAAAGCGGGTTTTACCATTACCATATCTGCCCCTTCTTGAATATCTAATTCAATTTCTGTCAGGGCTTCCTTGGCATTAGCAGGATTCATTTGATAGGTTTTCTTATCCCCAAATTTCGGTGCCGAATCAAGGGCATCCCGAAATGGGCCATAATACGCCGAGGCATACTTAGCTGAGTAGGCGAGAATGCCCACATTAGTATAACCGGCATTATCCAATCCTTCTCGGATTGCCCCAATGCGCCCGTCCATCATATCAGACGGGGCAACCATGTCAGCACCGGCAGCGGCTTGAGAAACTGCCATTTTCACTAAAACTTCCACAGTTTCATCATTGAGAATTTCCCCATCTTCGCTGACAATGCCATCATGGCCTTGACTGGAGAAGGGATCCAAGGCAACATCAGTAATAACCAGGATGTCGGGGACGGTTTCTTTAATCGCACGAATCGTCCGTTGCACTAAGCCATTGGGATTATAGCTTTCCGTGCCGGTGGCATCTTTTTTCTCTTCCGGGAGAGCAGGAAAGAGCGCGATCGCGCGAATCCCCAATTGGGCGGCTTCTTTGACTTCCGCTAGTAACAAGTCAAGGGTATAGCGATAACTTCCTGGCATGGAAGGCACTTCCACCCGAGTATTTTCCCCTTCGGTAACAAATAGGGGATAAATTAAGTCTTCCACATGAAGATGGGATTCTTGCACCATTTCCCGCAAGGCGGCATTGCGGCGCAAACGGCGCGGGCGACGAGGCAGAGAAAGAGATTGAGATTGATGGGTTTTAAGATCTGGTGTTAAAGAAGAAGTCATAGGGCGCTTTTTAAAGGAGTTTTACACAATGCTTTCTTTGACTATTGTTCCATTTTATGAAAATTTGATCGCAGCGTTCTAGAATTGGGGATGATCTACCCCAGTTGCGAGAACTGTTTTAATTGCGCGATCGCAACTTGCGTAGCGCAGAAAGTGCCTGTTGAATTGTTGCCCAAACCAAATGATATGAAATGGGTAAATGCTTGCTACAGATGAGCAGGTTTAGATCAAGGAACAAGGGAAAAGGTGTTTTACCCTTTAACCCTTACCCTTTAACCTTTTCCCAATTACGCTACCTTAATTTGTAGCACTGATTAATCAAATCCGTATGATTATCTTATGAAGCAACATTCTCCAATACTCGGTTGAGTTTCCCGCTTTGATATCCTTCTAAGTCAAGGGTGACAAACAAAAAGCCTAACTCCTGAAACTTTTCAGTTAGTTGCGATAAATCAGTTTCCATCACAAAGTCTTTAATCTTGTCTGGGGGCAGTTCAATTCGGGCCGTATCACCATCTGATCTTACCCGAATATTGGTCCATCCTTGTTGACGCAGATAAACTTCTGCCCTTCCTACCCGTTGCAGTTTGGCAATGGTAATTTCTTCGCCATAGGGAAAACGGGAACTTAAACAAGGTTGCGAGGGTTTATCCCACCAGGGAAGTTCTAATTGCTTGGTCAATTCTCTCACATCAGTTTTCGTAATTCCGACTTCTGCTAATAGGGAACGCGCCCCCCTCTCTTTTGCCGCTTGAATGCCAGGGCGATAATCTTGTAAATCATCGGCATTTACCCCATCTACTACATAAGGATAACCGCGGTTGAGGGCAATGGGCTTTAGGGTGTCGTGCAATTCACTTTTACAAAAGTAGCATCGATTCACCGGATTAGAGGTATAGTTGGGATCATCCATCTCATGCGTTTCGATTAATTCATGGGGAATGCCAATGGTTTGGGCTTGCATTTTGGCTTCCTCCAATTCTTCGGGCAGGATAGAGGGAGAAACGGCAGTCACTGCCAAGGCTTTATCCCCTAAAACGTCATAAGCCACTTTTGCCACAAGGGTACTATCAATGCCGCCGGAGTAGGCGATTAATGCCTGTTCCATTTCCTGCAACAAGGTTTTGAGATGGGTTAGCTTATCCATGGTTTAATGAGTCTGCTGCGTCCTTTAATCCCTACTTTAAATGGAAGCCTAAAATTGACGACGAGAGAAGATCAGGGTAGCAATCGCGAGGAGAAGAATGGTATAAACAATCCCATAAGCCGCATTGCTAAGCAATTCTGTCGCGTTGGGCAACAATCCATACACGGCTTCGTTGCGAAAGTTGAGACGGGATAAATCGGGCAAAATTAAATAAAGCGTCTCGGTTAACACTTTAATATTTTGGTTTTCGCTAATGTTGCCTAAGTCAAGTAAATCCCGGCTGAAATGCCCCATTAAATAAACGCCGAAGGAAAGCAGCGTTGCCAGAATGGAACTGGTGAACACGCCAAATAAAAGGGCAACAGCCACTAGCAGGGAAAGTTCAATCATTAGATAAACTAAAGACAGCGCGATCGCGCCCAGAGGATAACTAATCCCATTCAAACTGAGTAAGCCAAAGCCGATAATGCCCATGACGGCTACCAATACCACTAACACTGCTGATAAGCCTAAATGTTTGCCAATCATTAATTCAGCGCGGGTAATGGGTTTGGGAATCAATACTAAGACAGTGCGCTTCTCAATTTCTTTATTAATTAAGCCAGTTCCCACAAAAATAGCAACGACGGCACCGAGTAATCCAATCGCACCTAAACTGAGATCGAGGAGAATTTTGTCGCCAGCGCCCACAGAAATTTCTGGGAGGATGCGCAGGGCAAGTACCATTAATAGAGCGAAAAAACCAATAAAGTATAAAATTCGATCGCGAATGACTTCTCGAAATCCATTTGCCGCGATAGTTCCCACTCGCATTTGAAACATAGTCACTTGTGTTATTCTTCCATCTGTTGATGATGCTAATTAGTCTAGCAAAATCCTAGCAATTTTTATCTTAATGAGGAACTTTTTTAATTACTCATGAATGATCAATCTTGGATGCGTCGATTCCTCACGGGATTAAATTTTCGAATTACTCAGGCGAAACAGAAATCGCGCCAATTGTTCCCCAACATTTGGGAGAAAAATCACACAGAAAATGTCGCTACTACCGAAAAGACTGCTTTACGTTTTCTTGAACAGTATCACTGTTTATTATTAGCGCAACAAACGAAATTGCAAGCGTCTGATAACACAACAATTTTGCCCTTAAAATGCCGTACTGCTGAACTCATCCTCAAGCAAGTTAATATTTATTATGTTCCCTATCGTTTAGAAAGTTTACTCCGCTATTGTGATCCGTTTACGGCAGTAGCAACGTTTCTTAACGCTTTGAATTTATCTTATGAAACGTTAATTCAAGATCAGCAAAAGCAACAACTTTGCCAAAGCATCTTTAACGAATTAATGGCAATTGATGAATCCTATAACTTAGAAACCAGTACCATTAATGAATTTCCCTTATATGAAGGGGCAAGAACTCACAACTTGGAAGAATTTAAAACGACGGCATTTGCATTTAAGCGAGCGTTAGATATTATTGAACTGTTAGAACAACTCCAACCGCGTCATTATCAGAAGCAACAACATCAATTAGCTCAATTTTGGCACCAAAAAACCAATGAAGAGTTAGAGAAAATTGTCCAAAGATTAACTCAATAAATCAATGCCGTATTCTCAATCTAGTTTAGCTGGTTTTACCTTTGTTTATGTCGTGGGAATTATTCTTGGCATGGTGATTGCCATTAGCCAAGTCTTTTCTACCGAAATTTTACTCATTGAAGGCTTATCTCACTTACTCATTTTAGTCATTTGGGGATTTTTCTTTCTACCCCAGTCTTTAAAAGAAGAAGCCGGAAACCGCATTCAAACCGCAGGCTATCTTCATACGTTAATCGGGTTTGCATCGGCGCTAATTTTATTAGGAGGCAGCAGTTTTGATCAGGGAGAATTAAACGCCGTCTTATATCCTTTGGGAAGTGCCCTATCAACTAGTATTGTCGGTTGGTTGCTAGGGGGAGAAATTGCCAGTTTAGGGGAAAACTATGAAAAGAAACGGGTTAAATCCGAGTTTCAGGAATTAGTGGATGAAATTAAAGGATTTACCGAAGCGGTTCAAGAAATACACAGTGCTTACTTAAGCACCATGACACAAGTATATCGGAGTTATCGACAATTACAAGAGGAACAAGAAAACCTTCTCAAAAAACATCAAGATATCCAGTCGCAAATTATGGAAGAAACCCAAAATTTCCATCATGAATTATTAAATACCAATACGCAAGCCAGTCAAGAATTAAATCAATTATTTACGCAATCCACAGAACGGCTACAAGAATTAGATAATTTATTAAGTCGGACAACTGAAGAAATGAAAACTCTCGAACCGTTATTAGATAGTTTTTCTCAATTAAAAAGCAATAGTGACTTAGCAACAAGCAATTTAGCAGAGGTGGGTCAGTCAGCTAGGCGAACCGCTCAGTACTTGAATGAGTCACGAGCATTAATGACGGAATTAGAAAATTTATTGGACTATATTAATCAAATTAAAAATAATTAGTCATTAGTCATTAGTCGTTAGTCATTGGTTTATTTTTTGACCTATTTTGCCTGACTATCTGTAGTAAAGGGTTAGATTATTGTTATCGCTATTTAAAAAAAGAAAACGACCTTATTGATATGAATCCGAAATTTTTAAAGTACTCTGAAATTTTTTCCTTTTTAGCTTTTATTTTCGTAATATTTTTTATTTTATTACGCTTAGACTTGCTCCAAACCGAGCGCGTTGCCAGCCAAGTTCCAGAATTAGAAAAAAAATTAGCCCAAGCTCAAGAAACGGCAGAGAAAATTCCTCGCTTAAAACGAGAACTAGCTGAAGCCAGAGATACAGCAGAAGAAGTTTCCGACCTACAAGAAAAAGTTGAATCCTTGCAAGAAAAAGCAGAAAAAGTTGAGGAACTCAAGGCGAAATTAGAACAAGCGCAAGCGACCACAGAAGAAGTTTCCCGATTAGAAGAACAACTGGAAGAAGCGAGAGCCGCTGCTGCTGAGAAACCAGATAATCCGCCTATTGTTATTTTATCCGAGCAGAATCAAAATTATCGGTTTGCTGTTGGTTCTGCTAAAATTTCCGATGATTTTAAACAAGCCTTGGATGAAAGAATTATTCCCTTGTTAGATCGACAAAGCAAACGTTGCAATTGCGACGCGATTGAAGTCATTGGACATACTGATAGTTTACCCGTCAATAGCGGACGCTCCAACCTCGATGAAAACTTAATTCAAGCCTTTAATCAACAACAAACGCCGCAATTAGTTCCCGGCAGCAACCTTGATTTAGGAATGATGCGCGCCCTTTCCATTATCCGTTATCTCAAACAAGCGCAAAAAGAAGGCGAATTAACCCAAATTAAGTACTTCCTGCCTTATTCTGCCGGTCAAATGTTAAAACCGAATCATACCCTAGATACCTCTCCCCAAACCAAAGAAAACGAACGTCGTCGCCGCATTGAAATGCGGTTGCTGAAATCAACAGCTTGGGAAGAGCAAATTGGCAATAATAATCGCTAAAACAAGAAATAATGGTATAGTCAGAAGGCGTGAAGCAATTGGGGTGTTTCCCTATGGATGCTGCGGATTGGAAAACCCTTGATGCGGTTGCCATTGCCCAGGCAATTCGTCATCGGAAAACCACAGCAACGGACGTAATTACCGCGACCCTTGCTCAAATTGAACAAGAAAATTCCTCACGGAATTGTTTTACCGCAATTACCCAACAATGGGCTCGAAAACAAGCACAGATTATTGATCGAAATATTGAACAAGGAAGCCCCTTAGGCATTCTGACAGGTGTTCCCTTTGCTGTGAAAAATTTGTTTGATATTGCGGGAATGACGACGTTAGCAGGGGCAAAAATTAATGAAGATAATCCTGTTGCCCAAGAAGATGCCACAGCAGTGGCGCGCTTAAAACAAGCGGGAGGGGTTTTAGTGGGGGCATTAAACATGGATGAATATGCCTATGGCTTTGTAACGGAAAATAGCCATTACGGGGCAACGCCGAATCCTCATGATCCCTCCCGCATTTCTGGCGGCTCTTCTGGGGCTTCCGCAGCAGCAGTGGCAGCCGGATTAGTGCCTTTGGCACTGGGATCTGATACTAATGGTTCCGTGCGGGTTCCCGCAGCGTTATGCGGGGTTTATGGGCTAAAACCAACTTATGGGCGACTCTCTCGGGCAGGAACGGTATTATTAAGTGATAGTCTTGACCAAATTGGCATTTTTACGCGATCGGTGCGCGATTTAGCCACGGTCATGGATTTACTCCAAGGAGAAGATATTAGGGATCCGGTTTCCACGAAACACCCCCCAGAACCTTGTTTGCCCCAATTAAATTTAGGTATTCGCGATGTGCGGGTTGCTGTTGCGGATGGCTATTTTGCTGAAGGAGCAGATCCCGACGCGCTAGCGGTGGTGGAAGAACTGGCTAGGATATTGGGCACCAACCAACGCGTTACGCTGCCAGAATCCGATCGCGCTAAAGCCGCCGCTTACTTGATTACGGCTTCCGAAGGGGCATCCCAACATTTATCCGCGTTAAGATCCCGTCCTCATGATTTTGATCCCGCAACGCGCGATCGCTTTTTTGCCGGGGCATTAATTCCGAGTCAATGGTATCATCAAGCCCAACGATTTCGCAGTTGGTATCGCGATCAACTCAAGCAAGTATTTCAAAAGTTTGATATTATTCTGGCACCAACCACCCCTTGTGTCGCGCCTAAATTAGGACAAAAAACGGTAGAAATTGCCGGAAAAAATGTAGAAGTGCGTCCCCATTTAGGACGATTCACGCAACCGATTTCTTTTGTGGGGTTACCGGTTTTGTCGGTTCCAATGTATCATTCAGGAAATCTCCCGTTAGGGGTGCAGATTATTGCTTCTCCCTACAATGAGGCTTTGCTGTTGCGCTTAGCAAAAGTCTTAGAACAAGAAGGCATTATTAATTATCCATAAATTAATAATTGATCATTTGTCTTTGCAGTTTAATGATTTTCCTGTTTATTTCTTTAGTTTCTCGAAAAAAAAATAGAATCGTTTTGGATTAAGAACTGCCTAATTTTTCCTTAAAAGTTTGCCAAAGGAGTTTCGCCGAACGTCTGAGTTCATATTTGCGTTTCCAACTTTCAAAAGCTTGTTCGTATTCCTCGCCATCCAGATGATAAGTTTTCCAAGCATTAAGAGAGAGGAAAAGTCCCCAAATTAACAAAATAAAAAGTGACCAACTTAGGGTATTGTCGTGCAATAGATTGAGCGTAACCAGAAAGGTATTAGCAATTAAATATTTTCCTAACTTTTGCTTCAGTTGACGCCAACGATATTGATCAAAGGCTTTGCGTTTTTGGGCGTCTAGTTGTTGATCTAACCAGGCTTTTTCTGCGGCTTGCACTGTTTCTAAGGGAATGTCTAATTCTGTCGCCATTTCAAACAGTTGTTGGCGCGTAAATTCTCCTTGATAAGACTTTTGCGCGATCGCGAGTTGCAGAATTTCCTGAACTTCTTCTTGGCGATATGTTTGTTGATCTTGGCTATTTGTCGCTGTCATCTTTGTGAAAAACCGGGACTTTACTTTCTATTATGCCGAAAAACGGTTAAGGATTGACGCTTGGCGGAAAAGGGTTTCTCCTTTGCCAAAATTTTTTGGGTAAAGAATGTGCCATGAGTAAGCATCAACCCAATTAAACATTCGGATTGTTTTCTCACTGCTCAAAAATTGAGTTATCAATGCAACCATCCTTGACGCGTGAGTGGTAAATTCCATTGCGTATCTTTTTTTCGACGCAACAGCGTCTGATAAATTCCCATTTGATTATTTTCAAATCCGATCGCGCAACCAACGAGATAAAGTTGCCAGATTTTGTATAATTTTTCTCCAATTAACTGTACGGCTTGTGTTTTTGCTTTGGCTAAGTTATCTGCCCAACGCCGTAAGGTTAAAGCATAATGAGGGCGCCAGTTATCGACATCTACGACTTCCCAGCGAGCTTTTTCTGCTTCGCGCAACATCGGTGTCAGTTGAATTAATTCCCCATCGGGAAAGATATAGCGATTGATAAACCGTTCACCGGCACTAGTGCCATACCAAGGATCAGTGGAAGTGATGCCGTGATTGAGAAATAATCCCCCTGGTTTGAGGCATTGATAGGCACTTTGAAAGTAAGCCGGATATTGTTTTAAGCCCACATGCTCAATCATGCCAATAGAAACAATTTTGTCAAAGGTTGCAGTTTTGGGTAAGTCTCGATAATCAAGGAGTTCAACTTGCAGTTGATCTTCTAAGCCTTCTTCCTTGATGCGTTTTCGATTATGTTCAACTTGTTTTTCGCTGAGGGTAATCCCGTAGCCTTTGATGCCGTAATGTTTCGCTGCCCAACGCAACATTGCCCCCCAACCGCAACCGATATCCAGGAGTTTTTCTCCCGGTTGCAGTTTCAGTTTGCGACAACTTAAATCTAATTTCCGTTCCTGCGCTTCGGCAAGACTCATCAAGGGATGTTCAAAATTGGCGCAAGAATAAACCATCCAGGGGTCAAGCCATAATTGATAAAAATCATCCCCGACATCATAATGGTGTTGAATGGCAGCGCGATCGCGCTCTTTACTATGAACTTCTCCGTCTCGGTTACTTTCAGGATTAACCTTTAATGGCAGGCGCGGCAACCGAAGCGACTGTAACCACACTTTGATGCCTTGGGAGCGTTTTAATCCTTTCCAAGCTAAATGTTGCCCCAAGGTAACCACCGTTTCAATATCGCCTTGGAAATCAAACCAGTCATTAAGATAGGCTTCTGTTAAGACTAAGGGATCGCGCTTTAAAATGAGGGAGCGTAAAACGCCAGGATGATGAAAATTTAACTTGACAGAAGATTCGCCAGCGTTTCCCAATGCTAAGGTTTCTCCTTCCCAAAACTTGATTTCTACCGGATTCGGAAAGTCTTCTAACGTCGTGATCAACCAGTTGCGAAGCGTTTTTGGGATCGTTGCGTTTCCCATAATGCCTCCTTTTCATTATTTCATCAACTTCAATCAATCGTTTCAATTTGATCATAAAATTTATTGTTCAAGACCATGATCTACCGATTGATATGTTTCTTATTAAGAATTATTAATTATGCAATATCAAACTGCCTTTATTACTCTAGCTTCTGTTGACCTTGAAGATTTGGTAAAGTTTTATGAAGCGATTCTTGAGCAGTCTCCTGATCCTTATTTACCGAATAAATACGCAGAATTTCAATTGCAAGGGGGATTAAAATTGGGAATTTTTCAACCTAAAGCAACCCATCGCTCGGAATTTAGTCAACCGGAAAACAGTGCCATGAGTTTATGTATCGAACTCGCCGATTTAGACAGCGCGATCGCGCAACTGGCTTCTCTGGGCTATCCCCCTCCAGGGGAAGTGGTAACTGCTTCTCATGGCAAGGAAACCTATGCTTATGATCCTGATGGCAATCGCTTAATTCTGCATTGTTCCCATTAATTTATTAGGTTGAAT
>JBDGQV010000051.1:0-3724 GCA_042218725.1 Halothece sp.
ACCTCGCCTTCCCATCAACAACGGAAGCAGAAGCCTCAGAGTAAGGAATGGGTTCCCCCCTGCGACCGCTTCCGGTTAGTGTTTGTGTTGCCGGTCCCGATAACCGATGTTTCGCTTTGGCCTTATCTTTACGAAATTGTGAGCCGCGAATTTCCCGAGGCCGACTCCAATTGCAAAAATGTTAGCCGGTATTTTAACGGCAATACGGATGCCAGAATCATTTTATGCGATGAAACGAAGAGACTGCCGGAATCCATCATCCCCGAAGCGCAACAATTAAAAGAGATCCGCCAAGGGCAAGAACAAGAACGCCAGCAAGCTAAACAGCGGCAGTCTCTCAACTTTGACCCGGAACAGACTCGCCAGCTTGCCAAACAGGCATTGCAATGTATTCCCCAACGAAGTCCCGGGAACGACAATTATCACGAATCCATCCGGGTTTTAATGGCATTGGAAAGCGAATTTGGCGATGAGGCTATTGATTTAGCTGAAAGTTGGTCTCCTTCAATTTCCGAAACGACTTGGAACATTCCCTATAAAATCAAGTCCATCCAACGAACCCAAAAAACAGGGATAACAATTGGTACACTTTTCTATATTGCCAAACAGTATGGATTCAAGATGCCCAAGTCAACCGGAAAAGGAATCAAATCGAAATCTTTTGGATCACCGCGATCGGAAATACACCAGCAGATTGATGAAGATGATTCCCTAAGCCTGGAAGATGCCGCAGAAGAAGCACGGGCTATCCTTAAGCAAGGCTCGGACGAAATCTCCCAAAACATCGCTTTGGAACGGTTGCGCCACCGATGTGGTGTTAATGTCCGTGTCTGGAATAACGACATTATAAAGCCCTTACAAAGGGAAACCCAGCCCGATCGCTTAAAACTGGAACTCAAACGCATCAAATCGATTGAAGATCAAATCGAGCAGAAGCGGGAATTATCCGCGATCGCGCCCCAATTCAACATGAGCTTTGGGGCATTGAAACAAACCCTAAACCGTTTGGAAGTTGAGGAACAAACGCCCAAAGCTGTCTCCATGTCTTTGGATGAACTGCTAAACATGGAATCCGAGGGCATGGAGTTCTTAATCAACACTTGGCTGCCTAAAAAGGAAACGTTGGTGTTAGCCGGTCCGCCCAAATGCGGGAAAACGTTGCTCTCTACCGACATCGCTTTTTGCGTAGCCACCGGCGAGCAGCATTTCTTAGGCGAAGAAGCCAAGCACGGCAAGGTTTTGATTGTTCAATCCGACGAGTCTCCCAATTCCTGCAAAGGCAAACTCTTAAAGCGCGGCTTCCGGCCTCAAGACAACGACAATTTGGAAGTGCTTCTAAATTGGGATGTTTCCCAAATGTCGGTTTTGGAAAAAAAATTGGAATCGTTCCAGCCGGAGTTGGTGATTGTGGACTCGTTGCGGCGGATCAACCAAGGCTCTGAAATCAGCGAAAACAGCGCCGAATTTGCCGACAACATCTACAGTCTCAAAGAGATGTTTCAACGATATAAGACAGGTCTGCTAATTCACCATACCAACAAAGATAAAGAGGCTGTTGGGGTTCACCAATTGCGGGGTACTACTGCGATCGCCGGCGCTGTTTGGGGCATTATCACCTTGAGCCATATCCCTGTCAAAGATGAGGAATCCGGCAAAATGGTAATTAAACCGGATGACCCAAGGCGCCAGCTAGAGCTTTTTCCACGGGATATTGAAGGGCAATCGGTTAATATCCGACTCAATTTCGAAAATCATTCTTGGGCGTTGGATCTTACAGAGGAGCAAGCGCAAGCCCAACAGAAAAGGAAAACATTGCGCCAGCGTCTATGGGACATTTTAGAAAATCATCCTCAAGGATTGAGCGGCAAACAAATCCAAGAACTCCTAGATGGGGATGAGCCGGTCTCTAATGGGTCAGTCTATACCACCCTCAATCGCATGGAGGACAAAAAACTGATTTCCACTACCCCTGCTCCCGGCAATCAACGTTACACCATTTATTACATCAAATCATAGCAACAAATGCCGCTTTGCAACCAACCAGCGCTCACCATGGGGTGATCCCCCTCCCCTAGGGAGTCAGTCAGCGATGTTAGATCCCAAGCTAAACTCCCCATGGTATGGTTGTTTCAGACGCATAACACTTCATCTAACCCCCCAGTCAACGACAGTGAACTGTTATCTGTCCCCACCGCCATGGTAAATCCTCAAACCTCAAACCATGAGGATTTTTGAGGAGCGCGTTCAACAGATAACACCCTAACTTCAAACTAGGGGAGGGGGGGGAATGCGACTGGTTAGGGGTTAATCCCCAATTAGCAAACATTTCTCAATCAACTGGAATCGCCATCAAAATTAATCAATGAAATAGGAATTGATATGACATAATCAATGTTCATTCTTATCTGGTATTTTTAATAAAAATAAACGAAATAGCGTTGCTTATTCAATTGCTTAGATAGCAAAATAAATACTAAAAATGTTATCATAAAAATGGAGTAAGTTTTTGATATCTTAATTAGTCAAAATGGAACTCGGATTACTCAGCAAAGAAGAACTGAAACAAATCATTTATCTAGTGTCACATGCCATGGAAAGTGAAGATAATAAATTTACATTGGCCCTAAAACTTTTAATCGAAGAAGGGAAAACGATAAAAATAATTGCTGATTAATTGTTCCCCATCTATTTTTGATACGCCTCTATTTATCAAATAGGGGTGTCCTGGTTCATGGCAACATTTTTAGTTGCTTGGAAAACTTTGATCCGTTATGCTATTCTGATAAAAATAATGGGAAAGATCAGGCTCTAAATCGCGATACTCCACCCGATTGACGGTTTAATCGCCTAAAAGCTTTTGCGGTTCCGGTTCAGAGCAAGTTTGGGCTACCCTTTGCCGAAACCGCATCAATTCCAATTCCGCTTGTTGCTTGCGTCCCGCCCTGCTTGTTTAGCGAAAACCGAAAACATCGGCAAATCGCCTCAGGGGAAATCCAAGACGTTTCCCCTGTTTTTAGGCTTATCAAGGGGTTAGCTCAATCTCTGCGATCGCGATTAATGGGCAAACCCAGGCTCGCCTCTCTCTTTCCGCTCAATCAAGTTTTTCGCCGGCAACTTGGATCGCTGAAATCGGCTATGTCCCATGACATTAGCAAAAATCCAATCCCCAAACCAGCGCTGGTCCAGGCCCGAGTCCGCGACAATCGAACGGTTTGATTTGCCCGTCTGCAAACAAGCCGTAACTTGAAGACCAATCCGTTCGATAAACCCCGAATTCCACAAAACTAACGCGATTGCAGCTGTTTATAACTTGGCGGCTGATTTGATGTTGCAGCTCTGCTGCGCCCATTGCTTGGTTGGCCTCTTGTCCCTCAATAATGAAAGAGACACCCAGCGGTTGTCCTTGCGGATAGTCATCATAGGTTTTGGTTAGATCAACAGGTTGCGTTTGGATCCGGTTAAGCTGCCGGCCGGTCTTGAGTTGCTCAACGCTAGCCGCGATCGCGTTTTGACAGCTGTCCGAGACCGATTCCAACGCATTTGCGCTTTGCTGGTTAGCCGCTGCCGGATTGGCGCCGGCGAAGGGACAACTCAGAAAAGACGCTAAGGTGCTAAGTCCAATTGCCCAAGCTTCCCGGCTCGAAAATTGTTTGAACATAATCTCCACTCCATTGGATTGATATGACTCAACAACGATCAAAAGAGCAACAATACATGTCTTCTA
>JBDGQV010000052.1:0-5285 GCA_042218725.1 Halothece sp.
TTAAAGCGCGATCGCGATCATTTATGCCATACTACAATTTCTATAATAATGAATAATTGGGCTGACAGTTTTTCCTAATCTTAGTAGATTTTTATTCTTGCTTAGTAATTAAATTGACTATAAAAAATAATTCAAATCAAAATAAAGAAACGGCTCAAGAAAAACAGCGTGCTGATATTCCCTTTTGGCAACAGGCAACTCCTTCCGAACGTGCTAAAGATTTCCAAGAGTGGGTTGAGCAACTGCCAAAAACAAATGTAAGTCTTGCTGATGAAGCTTTTGATCGTAGCAAGATTTATGACGAGTAATGGCTAAGTATTTGCTAGACACTAATATTGTCTTACGTTGTAAGAAAGTAAAATTGCCGGTATTGGGAAAGAAAGCGCGATTAGAATCTTTCCATGCTGCGCGATCGCGTGGAAATTTCGGTCAAAATAGAAAAGAAGTGTTTTTTTCTTAAGTGAAGCAATGCTAGCCAAGTATATTGATGAAGCAATGGAACTGGCAACTTACGAAATTATTGAAGACGATAAAACTTATTGGGGAGAAATTCCCCCTCTAGAAGGGGTCTGGGCTAATCATCCCAACCTTGAAGGGTGTCGCCGAGAACTGAGAGAAGCTCTCAGTGACTGGATCGCCTTACGGTTGCGTTTGGGGTTAGAGATTCCTGTAATTGCAGATATTGACCTCAATCATCTAAATCAAGCTGTCTAAAATGGCTCGTTTATCTCCAGTAACTTACAATGAGCTAGTACAACGTTTAAGAGAACTTGGATTTGAAGGTCCCTTGGCAGAGGGAAACATCCTCAGATGCGAAGAGGAAATCGAACTTTAATTATTCCCAATCTTCATCAAGGAGAAATTAGCGTCGGATTGTTAACACGAATTTTGAGACAGGCAGGAGTTTCTCGCGATGAATGGCTTGGAGAATAACCTCGCTTCAAACCTAGATCCGCTTTAGGCATTCCCTGTGCTTCACGATATTTTGATGGAATTTGTCTGTTGCTAAGATAGACATGAATTGCTCCACAGAGCGCGATCGCGCGTTGCCTGAATCGAAAATAGAATCACTAAATTTCAAGATCGGCAAGTCCCGAATGGCGCGATCGCGGTTCCTGAAGCATTATTTGGTCAGACGTTTCCAAGCATTTTCTAAAGCGTTTTTCATCCGAGTTCCCGCTTGCGTAACGCGATGTTGTAGGTCTTGCCATTTATCTTGGAGATAATCCGCTGCTTCGTCTAGGGCATTGCTGTCATGTTTACCGGAAGAAGCCAGTTCATCTTTGACTTGCTTAACTTTGACGCGCACAGTTTCCGGTTCATCGTCAGGGTTGATGAGAGATTGTAAACGATCGCGCATCCGTTGTACTAAATTTTTCACTTGTTGGGATTTTTCGCTTAAAAAGCCTTGCAACCCTTCCGGTTCACTTTTAACGCGATAGGTGGCATCATCTTTAATGACAACTGCATCGGTGTCGATGGCTTCCACATCTTCCGGGAATAAGACAGCACGACCGGCAAACGGACTGGCTATGTCGCCTGCTAAAACATAAGCAACAATATCGCCGGTTTCCCAATCAAATAAAAAGTCATCAATCCATCCTAGAGGTTCATTGCTGTTACGAGTGCGAACAACCCTACGAATTAAAGGATTAATCGGATCGCCGGGATCATCGATTCCAATACTGGAATACGTCAAAACAGCATCGGGTCCCACGGTTGCCACTGCTTCCAATGGCATATAACCTTGGTCGCTAGTAAAATAAGAAACGCGACCGGCCTCATCCACCCAAACTTCTTCAACGCGCCCGTAGCCTTTGGCAATGCTGCGATCCATGGCGGTTAACCCAATCATTTGGCTGCGACGGATGACATTCATTCTCATTGTCACCTCCTGTTGACGTTTTAATGAGGAAACGTTCATAACAACCACTTTGATCGTAGACTTGGGTTTGCCGAATCCTCTAGCGGGCAATACCGTCCAAACGAGTCCGCATTACCGAACCAATGGTTGATTAAATTAAGTTTTGTAAAACCTTTTTTCACGAAATTTGGCTCTAGGAGCGAAGATGAGAGCTAGGAAACGATAAAATAATCAAGATTACTCTTGTGACTTAATTTGGCATAAGGCTTATTGCAATTAACTGAGTTCCTTGTTTTGGTTTTGATGTCGCCAACATTGTTGGAACTTGTCAGATGCAGTTAAGTCACTCTTACTCCATCCTTTGGAGAACTTTATAAAAAACCATAAAAATAAATTGCTTTGGGAGGAACATAAAAATGCAAGATGCCGTAACCAGCTTAATTCAAACTTATGATGTTACTGGTCGTTATTTAGACCGGGATGCCATGGATCAATTGCAATCCTACTTTGCATCCGGTACGGCTAGAGTGGAAGCAGCGAACATGATTAATGCCAATGCTGCCGCCATTGTGAAAGAAGCAGGGCGACAATTGTTTGATGAACAGCCGGAATTAATTCGTCCCGGCGGCAATGCTTATACCACTCGCCGTTATTCAGCTTGTCTGCGGGATATGGATTATTATCTCCGGTATGCGACTTATGCCATCGTTGCGGGAGATACCGATGTGTTGGATGAGCGTGTGTTAGAAGGGTTGCGGGAAACCTATAATTCGCTTGGCGTTCCCATTGCCCCAACCGTCCGCGGCATTGAAATTATGAAAGAGATGATCAAGCAAATGTTGCAAGACGCTGATATCAGCGATACTTCTTTCATTGACCAACCCTTTGACCACATGAACCGTGAATTAAGCGAAAAAGATATTTAAAAGTGTTGCTTGGCGAGGGCGATCGCGCGATCGCCCCAATGCCAATTAGCAGTTGCTTGGGCTTACAGTTGTCCGTAAACGGGAATGGTGGCGCCCCGGACATCTTTCGCCGCTTCTGAGGCCAGATAACACACGGCTTCGGCTATCGATTGCGGTTTCACCCATTCATCCGCTTTGTCGCTTCCCATGGCATCCCGGTTGGTAGGTGTATCAATGATGCTGGGAAGGACACAATTGGCGGTAATATTGTCGTAGTCTTTCACTTCTTCGGCAATGGCTTGGGTTAAGGCAACAACCCCTGATTTGGAAGCACAATAAGAGGCGAGTCCGCCCATGGGTTGCACTGCCCCTTTGGAACCAATGGTGACAATGCGGCCGTAACCATTTTCCATCATGGAACGCAGGCTGTGTTTACAAGCGAGGAAGGTGGTTTCCAGGTTTAATTGGAAATCTTGTTTCCAAGCATCATAGCTGTAATCGACGATGCTTCCCATGGAAAAGCCGCCCACTAAGTGGATTAAAACATCAATGCGCCCCATGTCTTTTACCAGTTGCGCGATCGCGTTTTCGTCGCTGACATCGACATTAACAAAGCGAATACTCTGAAATTCACTCGGTGATAGCGCTTCTTTGAGACGTTCCAGGGATCCTTCATTGCGATAGGGAATTGTTACTTTTGCCCCTCGTTTCACCACTGCCGGGGTAACCCCTAATCCTAATCCCCCAGTGCCGCCAGTGAGGAGAACTTGCTTACCTTCCATAAATTATTCCTTATGCTTCCTTGATTCGACTTTTTTCAACGTAACAAACCCATGTAACTGCAAAAATTATGCAAAAAGTCCCTTATCATGAAAAGAGTGTTTGCATATGATCGCGCTAAATCGAGATGAAAGAATCTTCTATTCTGCACCTAGAAAGCGTTAGCAAAAAATATTCTCGTCAAGCGAGTCCTGCTGTCAATCAGGTTAGTCTCAGTTTACCCCAAGGCCATTTACTCAGTTTATTAGGCCCCTCTGGGTGTGGAAAAACGACTCTATTGCGCCTCATTGCCGGGTTTGAACAACCATTTCAGGGAAGCATTACTATTGCTGGGAACATGGTGGCCAATAGCAACTTCCATCTGCCCCCAGAAAAACGCGATGTGGGAATGGTGTTTCAAGATTACGCCTTGTTTCCCCACCTGAATGTTACCAAAAATATTGCGTTCGGTTTAGGCCAAAGCGGGAAAATGAGTCGCGGGCAAATCAAAAAACAAATCCAATCGGCAATTACCCTTGTCGGATTAGAAGGTTTAGAAAATCGCTATCCTCACGAATTATCCGGCGGTCAACAACAACGTGTTGCCTTAGCTAGGGCATTAGCCCCTCGTCCCAATTTAGTATTATTAGATGAGCCCTTGAGCAATTTAGATGTGCAAGTGCGTCTACGGTTGCGCACGGAACTGCGGGATATTCTCAAAGCAGCTGGAATTGCCGCCGTGTTTGTCACTCATGATCAAGAAGAAGCCCTTTCCATTTCCGATTCTGTTGCCGTCATGCAACAAGGGTGGCTAGAGCAACATGATACCCCGGAAACCGTTTATACGGTTCCTGCCTCTCGCTTTGTCGCTGAATTTGTAAGTCAAGGAAACTTTATTCCCGCTTATCGCACCAATCAGGGTTGGGAAACGGAAATTGGCACCTTTGCCCTATCTGCCTCCCAAATGTCAGACGAAGTAACTGGAGACAATGGGGAGTTAATGATTCGTCAAGAAGATATGACCCTGACCCCCGATCGCGACTCTACTATTATAATCCGCGATCGCGAGTTTTTGGGACGAGAACACCGGTATCGCTTGCAGTTGCCTTCAGGAATGGAATTAAAAGTCCGCAGTTATCAAAAACAGCCGTTACTCCCGCAAACCCCCGTGCGAGTGAGTTTAGATGAAGGGATGTTGCATTTATTTCCAACTCGCGCTAGCGAACAAGCTACATTAGGACGCAACGAACCGCAATTAACTCATAAACAATAACCCCTTGGATGATGCTTTCGACGGCAACCATTACCAAACACCCGCAAGATAGTTTCCAGATTGCATTTGCCCCCCTTTCCCTCGAACAAGTGTATCGCTTAGCCGATGATGCCGCTAATGGCGCGATCGTAGTGATGAGTGGAACCGTGCGCGAACAAACCGCCGGCAAACCGGTTGCCTATTTAGAATACCAAGCCTATGAACCCATGGCGATCGCGCTGTTTCAGCAAATTGCCAGCCAAATTCGCGAGCAATGGTCGCCGGTTAACCGAGTCATTATCCATCATCGCATTGGCCGGTTGCAAATTGGTGAAATTAGTGTCTTAGTTGCTGTAGGCTGTCCCCATCGCAGTGAAGCCTTTGCTGCCTGTCAGTACGCGATCGACACTTTAAAACATAATGCCCCGATCTGGAAAAAAGAAGCAAATATCAATCCCGATGGCAGTATTGAAGCCAATTGGGTGGATTGCCCTCGATGTTAAAT
>JBDGQV010000053.1:0-10141 GCA_042218725.1 Halothece sp.
TATTTTTAGAAGATAACCCAAATTAATCGTCAAAATTGCGACAATTCAGGCTCTAAACAGGTAAAGCGTCGAAGTACTTAAATAAACTTAACGATACATTTATTAATTTTTCACAAACTATTGTAATTTGTATTACAGAATAAAAAGAGATGGTTAGCTTAGATCATTTAATTTAATAAAAATAAATCAATTAACTTACTGACTTAAATCATTAGTCACGCTATGAGTTTAGGAGACTGTAGTGAAACCCAAGTTATTTCATATGAAACTCAAACATCTAGACACGCTCCAGATAGACGTGCAATTAAATCTGTTGGAGCGAGCGATTAATGCCAGCAGCAATGGTATCGTTATCACTGACGCTAAACAAGAAGATAACCCCATTATTTACGTTAATGAAGCATTTGAACAAATTACCGGTTATGCCTTTAATGAAATTGCCGGTTGCAATTGTCGTTTCTTGCAAGGGAACAATCGTCAGCAACCGGGCTTAACTCAGCTGAAAAATGCCTTACGGCAAGGAAAAGAATGTCATGCTGTGTTAAAAAATTATCGCAAAGATGGTGCCGAATTTTGGAATGAATTGTACATTGCTCCTGTCAAAAATGCTCAAGGTGAGGTAACCAACTTAATTGGGGTACAAACGGATATAACAGAGCGTAAAAAGGCAGAAGAGGCATTGCAAGCAAGTGAAAAACAATTTCGCTCGACATTTGAATTAGCCCCAGTGGGAATGGCGTTAGTGGGCGTTAATGGTGAGTTTTTACAGGTGAATCGGGCTTTATGTGAAACCTTGGGATATTCCAAACAGGAGTTGATCGCGCGATCGCTGTTTACAATCAGCCATCCTGATGATTTAGCAGAAGAACAACAACTTCATCATCAATGCTTGCAGGGAGATATCAGTCATTTCCAACTGGAAAAACGTTATTTGCGAAAAGATAACAGTGCCATTTATGCGTTAGTGAAAGCCGCCTTAGTTCGGGATCAAAACAACACACCGCTTCACTATATTGTGCAAATTTGGGATTTAAGTTGCCGTTTAAATTCGCAACCCATACCATCCCCTCAACAACAAGAACCGTCCTTTTCGGAGCAAGCATCATGTTTCCAGCATCTCCATTATGACGGTTTAACCGGATTGCCGAATCGGGTTTTATTTGAAGAATTTTTAGAGCAGGCTTTGAAACAGAATCAGCAAGGGGTTGTTTTATTTCTGGATCTAGATCGCTTCCAAGTCATTAATAAAAGTTTAGAGCATGATGTGGGAGATCAATTGCTCCTTGCCATTAGTTCCCGCTTGCGAGAGGGATTACAAGAGAAGGATTTTATCGCGCGATCGGGGGGGGATGAATTTGCCATTTTTGTGGAAGGCATCACGACGCTTGCAGAGGCAATGCAGGTTGCTGAAACCCTTCAGCAGAAATTAACGGCTCCGTTTACCATTAATATGCCAGAAGGAGATACGACCACTAGTCGCAACTTTATTACCACTTCAGTGGGGCTTGCCCTAGCCCGAGAGAATGAGGGCAAAGGCAGTCAACTGTTGCAAGATGCTGAAATTGCCTTGGGGCGGGCCAAAAAGCAAGGAAAAGCGGCCATTGAAGTATTTGATCATACCCTGCGGCAAACAGTGTTGCGCCAATCTCGTTTAGAAACGGAACTTAAACAAGCACTTTCTCGGCAAGAACTATATGTGGAATATCAGCCCATTGTTCATCTCGCTACAGGAAACTTAACCGGGTTTGAGGCGTTAGTGCGTTGGCAACATCCTGAGTTAGGCTTGGTTTCCCCTGGCGAATTTATTCCCTTGGCAGAAGAAACCAGATTAATTGTTCCTATTGGGTATTGGGTGTTATCCCAAGCCTGCCGGCAACTCCAGGAATGGCAACAACGGTTCCCGGAATATCAAAATTTGACCATGAGTGTGAATCTCTCAGCATTGCAAATTAAAGATCCCAATTTAGTGGAAAAAGTACGAGGAATTTTGCAAGAGACTGGCTTGGCAGGGAATCAACTTAAGTTAGAATTAACGGAAACCGCGTTAATTGACAATGTCGAATTAGCCACGCAACAACTGCAAAAATTAAAGGCTCATCAGATTCAATTGAGTATTGATGATTTTGGCACGGGATATTCTTCGCTCAGTTATCTCCAACAGTTTCCAGTGGATGTGTTGAAAATTGACCGTTCTTTTGTTTACACCATGACACCGGAAAATCATCATCTCAAAATTGTGCAAGGTGTCATTTCTTTAGCCCATGCTTTAGAGTTGGAAGTCATTGGCGAGGGGATAGAAACTGAGTACCAACGGGAACAGTTAAAAGCCTTAAATTGTGAACAAGGGCAAGGTTATTGGTTTGCCAAACCGTTAAAAGCGACGGATGCGACGCAACTGATTGCCAATTATTTAAATTCTTAATTTTGCCAAAAGTCAGTCACGGTATATCCCAATTCCGCCAACATTTCTCGGAATAAGGGGAGACTTAAACCGATAACGTTGCTATGACAGCCGTCGATTTTTTCTACAAATAGCCCGCCACAGCCTTCCAAGGCAAATCCCCCAGCACATTTAAGCGGTTCTCCGGTCGCGACATAATCGGCGATCGCGCGATCGCTGACTGTACTAAAATAGACAGTGGTCAACCCATAGCGCACCAAGGAGCGATCCTGCCTTTGGTCAATCAAAGCGTGTCCAGTATAGAGTTGTCCGGCTTTGCCTCGCATTTGTTGCCACCGCGCGATCGCGATCGTTTCATTCTCGGGCTTGCCATAAATTTCGCCATCGATGACTAGCACCGAATCACAGCCCACAATTAAACTGTCTTGATATTGTTCAGCAACGGCTTGGGCTTTGCAAGATGCGAGTTCCGTTACCAAGGCACTCGGGTCGCGGGTCTGCACTTGAGATTCATCAAAGCCGCTTTGACACACCACAGGATCGAGACCAGCACGGCGAAGCAGTCGTAAACGAGCGGGGGAAGCGGACGCAAGCACCAATTGCATCATGTTTAATACACTTCAAAGGAATTGGCAATCGTATTGAAACGTTCCGAGAGACTTTCCCAACGGCTTTGGGGGGTGGAAACATTGAGGGTAAAGAGTTTGCCGCGACTCACAGCGACACTGGCCACACTATGGCGTTTTTGCTTATCCGGGAAAGTCACTTGGTATTCGAGAAGATAGTAGGTTTTTCCATTTTTATCTTGTTGTTCGGCGCGGATGAGTTCTCCTTGGCGCTCAGAATTGGGGGGGGCAATGGTATTTTTCAAGCGTTGACCCACTTCGGAAGGGGTTCCCAAATCAGTGAGTTTCCTCTGTTCCCCCACTTCATTAATCACCACACTGACATTTTCGCTTTGTTCGACTAAATCCCGAAAGACGACATCAACGCCAGCATCATCGTCATTATCGACTTTGACCTCTTGCCAACCATTGGGATACAGAAATTCGTATCCTTGGCTGCCATTGCTGTAAGCTTGTAGCCCGCCAGTGGGGTTGGCACAGCTAAATAGCGTAATACTCAATAGGAAAACAATTAGGGAAAGAGTTGCTCTCAACATTATTCTATTGGATTGTCGGATTCGATTTTAAATTTATTTTCCCATGTTGTTGTGGATTACTGGAATTGGTTTTGGCAAGTTGCTAACATTCGTTTGTCGTTGGCGCTGATTTCCTCTAAAGGATGATACCCTTCCAAAGCAATGGGGATTTCGAGTTGTCCATTGCGATTAGCCATTGGAGACTGGGGGTCGAGCGCGATCGCGTAGGGGTGAGTGCTCTCGTTATACGGATCGTCGACCGTCATTTCCAGCTCATTGGCGGTAATTTTTCCCTGAAAACAACTAAACTCGGAACGAGGCATATATAATGCCCCCACGACCTCATCTCCCGTCACTTCAAAGACAATATACTGTTTACCGAGTTGGTCAGCTTGTGGCGATTGACCGTATAAATAAGTACCATTAGCCATAGCACCTTCAGGCTTGGCCTCCTCAGCGTTTCCCTTGGCATGATTGTTTTGTCCCCACAAGGGAGCCATTGGCAGTGTCACTAAGGCCAGCATCATCAGCACGGCAATCATCATTTGCGAATACTGCAACCATTGAAAGACAAACGCCATATTCATAAAACAGTTAGCTCCCCCTTCTATATTGGCAAAAAACTTTTCGGACAGGTTCACTCTTAAGAGTGACTTTCGCCTTCCCCTCTGGTCAGAGCAGAGAGGATTTCCAGAGCAAAGAAGGCGTCATCTCTTACCAACTGCCACAGTAGCCAAAGATTTATTTTCTCCGGAAATCTCGGAACTCCGCAACAGAATTTACTTCTGTCAGTATTTGCTACTATGTTTGATACGAGATTCTATTTCTAGCTTAGCTGCTAACTACGAAAACGTAAGGAAAAACGTGACAATTTGTTATACGGAACACTTTTTTTTAAAGAGTGAACATCGAGAGAGTGGCCATCAAATAGAAAACAAGGGGTGACCCCCTTGTCTCCAACAATGAATGGACTTGAGCAACGGTTAGAACTAGTGCCTTCCCTTTCGGAACGGGCAATCTCTAACCTGCTTCTAGCACCAGCGTTAACTCGCGGCAATATATTCTTGTACCCCTGCTCGCCGTCTCCGGAGTTTCGCTAAAGCTTGATGTTCCAGTTGGCGAACTCGCTCTCGGCTTAAATTGAGTTTCTTCCCAACTTTGGCTAAAGACAGTTCGTTGCCGTCTTCTAACCCAAAGCGCAACGAGAGAACTTCACGCTGTTGCGGGGTTAATTCCGAGAGCATGGAATCAATGTCTTGGCGCATTGACTCTTGAGTTAGGTAGGTTTCAGGAGAGTTTTCGTCGTCTTCTAATAACTCGGATAACTCAGTGTCCTGATTATCGCCAACGCGCACATCCAACGAAATGGGTTGACGGGCAATGCTTAAGTACTCTCGAATTTGTGACGGTTCTAGTCCCAATTCTTCCGCAATTTCAGTGGGCGTCGCATTGCGTCCTAGTTTTTGCGCGAGTTCCCGCTGTACCTTCTTGATTTTGTTGAGTTTTTCTGTAATATGGATGGGCAAGCGAATGGCGCGAGCTTGTTGCGCGATCGCGCGAGTAATAGCTTGGCGAATCCACCAGTAGGCATAGGTGGAGAATTTATACCCGCGGGTAGGGTCAAATTTTTCCACACCCCGCTCCAGCCCTAATGTTCCTTCTTGGATCAAGTCCAAGAATTCCATGTTGCGCTTTTGGTATTTTTTCGCGATCGCGACCACCAAACGCAAGTTGGCTTCAATCATTTTGCGTTTGGCACGGTTGCCGGCTTTCATCGCTTTGTCAATTTCTGAGACGCTCATTCCAGCGTGTTCTGCCCATTCTTCGTCAGTGGCTTCCCGTCCCAGTTCTTTTTCTAATTCCTCTTTCTGTTCTAGGAGTCCCATCATCTTCTGCACTTGTTTCCCCAGAATAATCTCTTGCTCATGGGTTAGCAGGGGAACACGGCCTATCTCGTGGAGATAGGTGCGCACCATATCTGCAGAGAAGATGGGTTTATCGTTGTTTTGGTCTAGTTTTGCAGTGGGCATCTGTAATCGTCAGTGACTCCGTTGATAAGCAGTTGTTTTGGGTATTGGGTTGCTCTCACTGTGAGGGAATCTTATCCCCTACTTATAGAATATCCGTTACTAATCAAACATTACATCTTGCTCTTGACAGATTCAGTGATGATTTGCTTCAGGATACATACTGATTTTTTTGTATCAATTTTTACAATTTTTCCAGAAGCGTCGCACCGTTAACCCGTTCATTATGTGAAGTTGTTATGACTTTACTTTTATAATAACGTATCATTGCCCTTTGGTTTTGCTGAATGGGTACGGTTTTTTTCACCAATCGTTGCAGATTACGCCTTTTTAAGTCGCGGAAAGCAACATAGAAGGCCCCTCCGACAACCGTTGGTCAAAGCAGGCACTTCTCGTCAAAGAAGACATCATCTCTAACCAATTTTATTTTTCCCTAAATTTTTTGTTCTCCAGTCATTTCTCCTTTGTTCTCGCTTGCGTTTATCACCTCAAACTTCTAATGTAGCAGTTTTATTTTTAAATATCAAGGGCAGAGCAAGTCTCTTTCATCATCTTTGATGGGAAGGAGACAATTTACAAAAACTGGTTGGAAACGATGCCGGTTAGGAAAGTGGTAAGAAGAATCATGATCGGGACAATTAGAGCAGCCTGAGATTCAGAAACATTGAGGAGTTGGGTGCAACCGCCATAAAGTAAGAGAATGGTGTGGGACAGGGCAAAAACGCCGCCAATAATCAGAAATAGAAGATTTAGAAAATCAGGCAACAGGTTGATCAAAGGAGTAAACAACAATAAAAGCCCTAGAGGCAAAACCGTACTGCTGGCAAAAAATAAATCCCCTGTCCAATGACGATGATGCAGTAAAAAAGAGCGTGTAATCAGGCTTGCCACAAACAGAGAAAAGATCGGAAGCATTGCCACAGGGAGCAGCCCCCAGAGGGCATCGCCACTTAGACCAAATGACTGCATTCCCAGTATCAAACCGATTTGACTAATCCCGATAAAGCCAACAGATACAATCCCAATCATTGTGGGATCTAAACGGCCATAAGCAGGCAACATTCCTCCCACGGGATTTCTCATTACTTGTAAGAGAGTGCCTAACCAAGTTTGAATAATAAATCCGATTCCTGCCACAAGCTGGGTAATCTGATGTTGAAGGGTTGCTAAGGCTTGAGAACTGCTGCTGCGACTATATTGAAAATGGGTTGCCACTTGTGTTTTTCCCCAACGCCACCATTGCCCTAGGGTTTGATTGCCCGGTTGAATATAGATCCAACTACAACGACGCAGGAGATCCATGCCCAGGCGATAGCCTTGCATATCCCCTTTTTGCCGACAAAGTTCTACATAGGCTTGCCAGTCATGAATCGCTTGATTGCGATATCGCAACTCATAGTAGGCAATCCCTCGATAATAATAAGAAGGTGCGAAATCTTGCTGAAGACGAATGGCTTTATGGTAGGCTTTTACCGCCGAGTCAATGTAACCTAAGCGTTGGCGGGCACGTCCGCGATAGTAATACGCGATCGCGTTATCCGGTTGATATCGGAGAATCCGTTGACAATCTTCTAAAACCGCGCGATCTTTACCAACGGCAAGATAGGCTTCACAGCGTTTCAGGTAGGCTTCAATAAAGCGTCCATTGAGTCGAATCGCTTCCGTCAGCGCATTAATCGCGCCTCGGTAATCTTTAATCAGCAGCTTCTCAGCCCCTCGCACGTAATAGACTTGAGACGTGTTTTGCTTCTGATTTGGGGAAGGACGTTTTTGGCGGCGACGATCATATTTTTTTCGTTGCTCTGTATTGCTCAGTACTTCGTAGGCTTCCCGCAAAATGCGAAATCGTTCTGCAGCCCGTGCATCATTGGGATGTAAATCGGGATGACAATCACGGGCTAGGCGACGGAAGGATTTTTTGATCTCTTCCTGGGTGGCGTTTTCTGAGACGCGAAGGATTTCGTAGTAATCCTGATATTCTGGCATTGATGTGGCTAACCAAGACTCGCTCCAATTTTATCTCGTTTTACGGTTTTGCGATCGCGCAAACGCCGATCACTTGAAATCCAGCTTGTTGCAAGGTACTTTTTGCTGCCTTAACAGTAGCGCCAGTGGTGTATATATCGTCTAACAACATCACTTTTCCTTGTGAATTGAACCGCTTGCCAACAACGAAGGCCTCTGCAACTTGATTTTCTCGCTGTTGGGGGCTTAAACCAAACAAAGCCTCGGTTTGCTTAATCCGTTTTAAGCCTTGGGATTGCAAAGGGAATCCCGTTGCTTCACAAAAGGCGCGGGCAATCAATTCAGCTTGATTATAGCCCCGTTGTTTTTCTTTCTCAGGATGGAGAGGAATAGGAACCACCACTGGTTTGTCGGAAGTAGGAACCGCCGATGCCTTTAACCAGGTTTGTCCCAGACGTTCTCCCAAGGGGCGAGCCAGTTGCGGTTGATTCTCATATTTTAAGCACGCGATCGCGCGTTTGAGAAGCCCGCTATATTGTCCCCAAATTAGCACGGGAAGATTTCCTTGACCCAGAAACCTCGGATTAGACGATCGACATTGGTTCAGTTGCCGATCACAGTTGTTGCAAAGGACGCTCTGGGCACTTCGTCCACACAAGGGACAATTGGGGTGCAAAAACCAAGATAAAATTTCCTGACCCAATTGTTTCCAGTAGGGCATGAGACAATGAGATTAACCTAGGTTTGGCGATCGCGTTTGAGATCCAATAAACTCCGGGACATCCGATAACTGCTGCGCACCCCATCTAACAACAAATAAGGAATGCGCAAATTTAAGGGGGCAAGAATCGGGCGATACAGCCAATAATAAGCAATTTTCAAGTTTTCCCAGGCCGAACAAGACTCTAGCTTGAGAAAATCAGACACATCCACCACATATCCCCGTCCTTGATACATCATGACATTTCGTCCATGGACATCATGGGGAAGCAATCCTTGTTCTCTGGCATAGTCAAGGGCGGCATCAATATCTTTAATGACTTGTTTGGGAATTTTTAAGCCGCGATTGATACTATCGTAAAGGGTGACCCCTTGCAGCCGTTTCAGGATTAAACAGTTATCTTCAGCATAAAAACACTGAGAATAAGCCGGATGGTTGCCTAAACGTTTATAAACTTCTTTTTCTTCCTCAAAGCCCGGACGGCCAGGGGCATACAGTTTAACGACCGTTTCTGGATAATCGGGATGAGAAAAAACAGCGGCATAGTTTCCCGTGCCGACTTTTTCCCAAGGGGGAGGACAATAATGAACCGCTACCGGGTTATGGGGATCAACACTTTCTAAACGGAGTTGCGGACGCAATTCCCTGTTAACTTTGCTGATAAGGGGGGTTAGGCGTAATTCATCCATGATTCCATCAGAATTACTGTTGAGATCATTTTATCGGGAAAAAGCAATTATTTTGAGAACGGGATGACAAAAAAGGTGATTAAAGCCAGCACTAGGGCAACGGCGTAAAAAGCGCCAACAATTTGCGTTTCTGACCAACCGCTCAGTTCTAAATGATGATGCAACGGTGACATTTTCAATAACCGTTTGCCGACGCCATTTTCATCTTTCGTCGCTTTGTAATAGATAACTTGGGCAATGACAGACAGGGATTCGGCAAAGAAAATCCCCGTGACAATTAAGAGGGGAAACAGTTGTTGGCTGGTAATCCCGACTGCTGCTAGGGCAGCCCCTAACGCTAAGGAACCGGTATCGCCCATAAAGACTTTAGCCGGATTGCGATTGTGCACCACAAAGCCGACACAAGCCCCGCTCATACAAGCACAAAATAGCATCAATTCGGGATGAGACGGCAATACAACCGCCCCCAATCCCAAAAACGCGATCGCGCAACTGCCGGCAGCTAAGCCATCTACCCCATCCGTTAAGTTGGTGGCATTGCTTTCTGCGGCAAAGACAAACACCGCTAATCCCCAAAATAGGGCGCCCAGAGGCAAGATCATGCCAAAGGGAAGCAAAATATTGGTGATGTTTGGATCGGAATGTTGCGCTAACCAAACACAAAACGCGATCGCGCTGAGAATTTGCAATCCTAATTTCACCCGAGGGGAAATGCCATTGTTCGACTTTTTCACTAAAATTTGCCAATCATCCACTAACCCAATGAGGGCGTAACTCAGAGTTGCCAATGACACAGCGATGACGGTTGGGTCAAACTGAGACCAGAGAGTGGCGATTAAAAGCGCAATGGGAATAAAAAACGCACCGCCCATGGTGGGGGTTCCCGCCTTCTTTTGGTGGGTTTGGGGACCATCTTCCCGAATAAATTGTCCGGCTTTGAGACGTTGCAAAATGGGAATGACAATGAGCCCTGCCCCAGCACTTCCTAAAATACAAATTAATAAGGGAAGGGTAATGCCAGCCCCTGGGTTAATCCCGTAATCGATAGCCACTGAACCGGTAATAACCGTTACCGTTAAAGCGACGAATAATCCTTTCCCGGAAGTGGCAATCAGTTCTTGCCATAGCTTAGTTTGTACCACGTCCTAGCCCCTACAAACATTTCCTCTCAAGGATATCAGAGATTAATTGATCTAC
>JBDGQV010000054.1:0-14131 GCA_042218725.1 Halothece sp.
CCTTTACCCTTTTCCCAATTAAGCCGCTTTATTTGTAGCACTGATTAATCAAATCTGTATCACTTAGGGAAAGTCGCCCAGCATGAAAACGGATTTCAAAGTCAAAATTAATCCTGACTACTTTGAAGAAATTGCCCAACTCAATGAAGAGATTTTGCCAGGATTTGAGTTGTCACTGGCTAACATTCTTTAGTTATCGCATGCATGGGATTAAACCCCTTGTTCCAATTCCCCTGCTTCATCCGATTGAATGTGTTGCTGATTCGAGTCTTGGGGCAATCGTTTAATATCTTGATTCGAGCCAACGACAATCATCTGGGAACCTTTGACCAGTCGATAATCAGGGGTGGGATTAATATCAAACTTTTCGCCATATTTTACGGCAATGACGTTTAATCCGTATCGGTTTCTGAGTTCTAATTGGGCTAAAGTTTGTCCGTCAAAGGCTTCGGGAATTTGAATATCCACAATGCTATGTTCGGGATCAAGGTCAAATTTATCTAAAATGGCCGGTTGCGCAAGGGCATGGGCTAACTCGTAACCGGCATCTCTTTCGGGAAATACCACGCGATCGGCGCCAACTCGTTTTAAGAGTTTACCATGAATATGCGAGGAAGCTTTGGCAACGACGTATTTCACGCCATTTTCTTTGACATTGAGGGTGGTAATAATACTTTCTTGAACATAATCCCCGATCGCGATAATAACGACTTCAAATTCAAAAATTCCTGCTTCTTTTAAGGCCGCTGGTTTTGTAGAATCCATTTCAATGGCATGAGAAACCAGCTTATCCGTTAACACTTGATTAACTAAGGTTTCATCACAATCAGTCCCTAAAACTTCACAGCCTAATTTTCGCAATTCGCCGCAGACGGCTTGACCAAAACGCCCTAAACCAATGACTGCAAATTCTTTGGGTTGATGACGAAACTGATTGAAAATTTTGAGAGAAGCTCTAATATTCACAGCGTTAACTTAAAGGAGTAATAATGGTCAATTATCAGTAATTGCTTAACTATTAACAATTAGTAGAAAAGATCAATTCCATTTTATCCTACTAATAAGTTTTCTTCAGGATAGTGAATCGCGCTGGGACGAGAGGCTTGCACGAGCGTATTAATAACAATTAAAACACCTACTCTGCCAATATACATGGTAACAACGATAATGAGTTTTCCCAGTGCCGATAAACTGCCGGTAATGCCTGTTGAAAGTCCAACTGTGGCAAACGCAGAACAGACTTCAAAGAAAATTTGAATAAAGCTTAATTCTGGGTCTGTAATTGCAATTAAAGCGGTAACGACTGTGAGCAAGGTAACGGAAGCACACAAGACCCCTAATGCTTTCAAAATTAAATTGACAGGGACTCGTCTTTTATAAATGATAACCTCAGTTTTTCCTTGTAACGTTGAAATTGTCGAATTAATTAAAATTCGTAAGGTTGTTGTTTTTAAGCCGCCGCCAGTACCACTGGGACTAGCACCAATCACCATAAAAGCAATGGTAATAAATAACCCTGCATCTGTCATTGCACTAATGTCAACCGTGTTAAATCCTGCTGTGCGAGTGGTAACGGATTGAAACCAAGCCCCTAAGACACGCTGTTCTAGCGGTAAATAACCAAAAACAGTGGTATTGCTAAAGTCAGTAAAGAAAAAAGCCGCTGTCCCTAAAATTAAAAGAATTAAAGTCGTTTCAGTCACAATTTTCGAGTTAAGTGAAAAAACAAAAATTTCTGTATTTTTAGAAAGAATTTTTTTATCAAATTGCTGTCTCAGCCAAATAAACATTTCAAAAATGGCTTGATATCCTAACCCGCCAAAAATAATTAGTATGGGAATTACCAAATTAGCCAACAGAGAAGATTGATAGTCCATTAAGCTGTTGCTAAATAAGCTAAATCCAGCATTATTCCAAGCACTAATACTATGAAATAAGGCGAGCCAAATGGCGTAATTTTCCTCTGAAAATAAGGGAAGCAACAAAAAAAACCCGTTAGTTCAAAGATGATTGTTGTTGCAATAATGGAAACTAACAGATTTTTACTCCCCTGCAAAAAAGGACGGTCAAAAGATTCTTGAATGGCAACTTTTTGCCGAAAATCAAATTTTTTACGAATTAAAAATAAAAGGAAAGTGTTCGTGGTCATGTAGCCTAATCCACCAATTTGGATTAGTAATAAAATGATCAGTTGTCCCCAAAAAGAGAAATAGGTGCCTGTATCTACTACCGCTAAGCCAGTAACACAAACAGCCGATGTGGCAGTAAAAAGAGCAGTAATGGGATGATTCCAACTGCCATCAGCAGTCGTGAAAGGGAAAATTAATAACAGCGTCCCCACCAAAATAACCGCTAAAAAACCAAGACAAATGGTTCGCGCAATACTCATTATCTTTCTTAGTTATTATTTGTGATTCGTGATTGATAATCGCTCGCAAAAATTTAGAGATTTGATATTAAAATAGTGATTGATTGTTATTTTAAAGCCTTTATGGACGCTATCAAAATTAATCAGATTCGTTGCTATGGCTATACTGGTTTTTTACCGGAAGAACAAGTCTTAGGACAATGGTTTGAAGTGAACTTGACTCTCTGGGTTGATCTAGCACCGGCAGGAGAAAGCGATGATATCGCCGATACCCTTGATTATCGGAACGCGATCGCGCAGGTAAAACACCTCATCGAGACGAAAAAATTCACCCTAGTGGAAAAACTCGCCCACGCGATCGCGCAATCCGTATTAGAATTAAATTTAGTACAACAAGTCAAGGTGGAACTGGCAAAGCCATCCCCTCCCATTCCCAATTTTAGCGGGGATATTACGATCGAAATTACTCGTGAAAAGCCTTATTAAACCCGTGAGTACTACTGAAGCTGGGAAATTGCTCACTTGTTTCCTCGTCGTCTTCTTCATAATCAGTCAGGATGGCGGGTTTACAGCGTTTAACCACTAGAGAAACAATTTCTGCCCCTTCTGCTTCCAAATCTTCTACATAGCCTGGTTTCCACTTCTCGGCTTCCCGTTTTCTCACAAATGGACCAAAATAGTAACTACATCTGGGGGATTGGGTTTTAATTTCTACCCACCAGGCTTGGCCGAAAAATTCCAGGATTGATAGGATAAACTCTTCCATGTTTTTGAAGATGACGCAATTCAAGCGATGTCAAACAATGCTACTGTATTTAATGTTGTGAGCTTTTGCCATTTTTTTCAAACCCCTTGCGACAGATTAAGCGGTTTCTTTCGCCGACAAGAAACTTCGTAAAGCGCGATCGCGCAGGCAACATGAGCATTCAAACTCTCCGTTTTGCCGGTTAAAGGAATCGAGACTAACTCATCGCAATGGCGTTGGGTCAATAAATTTAAACCTTGTTGTTCGCCCCCCACAACCAAAACGGCCGATTCATCAAAATCAACCTCAGGCAAGAGTTTTCCGCCTTCGGCAACCGTCCCGTAAATCCAAAATCCTGACTTCTTCAAGGTTTCCAAAGCACGGGCAAAATTAACGACTCTTGCTGTTGGCAGATATTCTAACGCTCCGGCTGCAACCTTCATGACGGTGGAGGTAATTCCCACTGCCCGTCGTTGCGGAATGACCAATCCCTGTGCCCCCAGCGCTTCTGCACTGCGAATAATCGCTCCCAAATTTTGCGGATCTGTAATGCCTTCTGCGGCAATAATAATGGGGGGTTTATGGCTAGCTTGAACTTTTTCAATTAACTCGTTCAATTCTAAATAATGGTAGGGCGCCATTTGCGCCGCCACCCCTTGATGATTTGCCCCGCGAGTCATTTTATTTAGGCGCTCGATACTGACCTCATCAATGATAGTACCCTGCTTTTTTGCGGTTTGCAGTAACGGATTAAACGTACTGTTGTAGCGAAGTTTTGGGGTGATCCAGATCCGATTGAGTTGACGTTGGTTTTCTAAAGCGGCTAATACCGTATGGCGACCGTAAATGAAGTCGTCATCCTCGGAAAGAGAGGCTTCTTGCTTGGGCGATTCCGATTTTTTCGGTTTCGGGTGGCTAGAAGCAGGAAAAGGCTTGCCTTTTCTATTTTTTGGATTTCCCTTACGGGGTTTTTCACTCATGACTAATGACGTTGACAATTGCTCACTGACAATTGAGGGTTAATAATAACTAGCTGTTATTAGTAGGGGTTTGGTTTTCTTCTAACGACAACAATAGTGATTGTAAACGATCTTTATCACTTAAAAATAGGTAACCTATCAAGGTTTCCAAACTCGTTGCTTGCTGATAAACTTTGGCCGACAAACGACGGGGAGGCTTAGTTGCTGCATTGCGTCCTCGCTTGACAATTTCCTGTTCCGACTCTGTCAAATAGGGAATCAAGGCTTGTAACTGTTGGGCTTGGTTTTCTGCCCGCACCTCTGCCACAACTAATTGATGATAATCAGCAATATGCTTGGGGGGCAATAAATAGTATAAACGGACATAAAGCTCATAAACGGCATCGCCAATATAAGCTAATCCTGCCGGAGAAATTTGTTCTAAGGGGGGCAAATTTTCTAATCCCCCCAAAATTGAAAAGAATCCTACTTCGGAATCACAATTATTGACTTGATGTGTTTGCGGTGCCAAATTTTTCCAGTTTATCGGTTTATCTTAAGCAAAGTAACATTTTCCACAATGTTGAGAGAGTTTCCCAGGCGGAATTAATTTAATTTAATGATTCCAAAGCATCTTCTAAACTGGGTTGTAAAGAAAGGAACTTTTCTAAACGAACTAGCTTGACGGTTTGTGTCACCCTAGCATTGGTAACAATTTGAAGCGTTCCCCCTTCACTTTGGGCTTTTTTAACCAGTTGGACTAATGCCCCTAAACCAGAACTATCGACAAAATCAATTTGAGAGAGAACCAAAATAATATTTTTTGGCCCTTCCTCAATACATTTGCCAATGACTTTCGCGAAAGTTGGTTCGGAAAATGCATCGAGTAAGCCAGTTAAACGAAAAATCTGGCAATTTTCTCTCATTTCCCGTGTTCCGCGCAAACTGACGGTTAAGTTGAGTTGTTCAGGAATAAGACCCTCCTTTCGATTCGTAAATGTTAGTGAGTCACGAGCGTTTCAATTTGCCAAGGTGAAATCGGCAAAATAACCTTTGACAGATAGTGTATATTAGCATATTTTCTAGCTTTGATCGTCTGACTAACGTCCTACTTCTGTTTGCTGCCGATATTGGCGCATTGAGGCGACAAATTGGGCAAATAAATAGTCCGCATCATGGGGACCAGGGCTTGCTTCTGGATGATATTGTACAGAAAATACCGGTAAGGTTTTATGACGTAAACCAGCAACAGTACGGTCATTCAAGTTAAGATGAGTAATTTCAACATCAGCTTGTAAAGAATCTTCTGTTACAGCAAAGCCATGATTTTGACTGGTAATTTCCACGCTTTGTTGTAAGCCGGCAGGTTGATTGAGTCCACGATGCCCAAATTTCAACTTAAAGGTTTTTGCCCCTAAAGACAGTCCCAGAATTTGGTGTCCCATACAAATCCCAAACATGGGCTTTCCTTGTTCTAGAAGGGCTTTGGTGGTTTCAATACCTTCTTTCACCACTGCCGGATCCCCAGGGCCATTGGATAGAAAAATGCCATCCGGATCATATTGATAAATTTGTTCAGGGGGGCAATCTGCCGGCACCACAATCACCCGACAGCCGTAACTCGCCAGACGACGCAGAATATTGCGTTTAATGCCAAAATCAATGGCAACCACCGTTAAGGGGGTAGGATCATTTTCGCCGACAACAGGGCGGAACTCCCAACGGGTATCCGTCGGATCAGACCATTCGTAAACTTCTTTGGTGGTCACTTCTTTGACTAAGTTTAAACCCAACATTGCCGGGGCATTTTGCACCTGTTTGAGCAGTTCTTGCTCATCGAGAATTTCTGTCGAAATGGCACCGTTCATGGCCCCAGAAGACCGTAAAATACGAGTCAGGGCGCGAGTATCCACCCCATAGATGCCAGGGATATGATGCTGGGCGAGATAGTCCGGGAGAGACCCGCGCGATCGCCAATTACTGGGAAAATAACAGACATTGCGCGCGATCGCGCCTCGCACATGAGGTTGCTCCGATTCTTCATCCTCGGGATTAACGCCGGTATTGCCCAATTCGGGATAGGTAAAGGTAATAATTTGGCCGCGATAGCTCGGATCGGTTAACACTTCCTGATAACCCGTCATCCCCGTATTAAAGACAACTTCTCCCACAGCAGTTCCTTTCGCACCGAAGGATTTGCCTCGAAAGACGCTTCCGTCTTCTAATACCAGTAATGCGGGTTCTACCTGATTATTTATCATTTCTATATGGTTTCGTTACGTTCACTTATTTCCCCAACTCTCAGTGAAGCTTCCGCGAGGAGGATAAGGCAGAATACTTATCTCCCTAATTATCCATTATCTATTATCCATGATCAATAAAGTTAGTGAAGGGTTGAGCATCAACGTCCCTTTCCTAGTGCGTTGCGCATATCAGTTCCTTATTAATAACAAATATTGAATTAATTTTATTAAAAATAGGAATTCCCTCCCGATTATTGACTAGCTTTACTGAAAGCGCGATCGTGGCAAGCGACGCTCAATAAGCTACTATCTGAAAGAACGCAATTCAATTTTTAACATGACTGGGGTTGTCGAAACCATTATCACTAGCCTTGAAGAAATTCTAGGCAGTTTAATTCGCGCTTTGCCGGGCATTATCACAGGCATTATTATTCTTTTCCTCGCTCGTTATGCAGCAAAATTTAGCCATAAACTCGCCCGTAAAATTGGCAAAAAAACGCTCAACAGCCGTTCCTTACAACTGTTGTTGGAAAAAAGCAGCTATGTTTTAGCAATAACACTGGGCATCTTACTGGCAGGTGTCGTTGCCTTCCCAGGATTGCGTCTCGGAGATCTCATCGCAGCGTTAGGATTGGGTTCCGTTGCGGTTGGCTTTGCCTTCCAAGATATTTTCAAAAACTTTTTAGCCGGGATTTTACTCTTATTGCAAGAACCTTTCCGCATTGGCGATCAAATTATTGTTGCCGGATATGAAGGAACGGTAGAACGCATTGACATTCGTACGACTTGCATCCGCACCTACCAAGGGGAAGAAATCATTGTTCCCAACGCCACCGTATTTACCAATGAAATCCAAGTTCGCACGGCTTATGACTATCGACGCACCGATTTAGAGGTGGGGGTAGACTATAATACTCCGTTGCCCATGGCGAAGGAATTACTGCAAAAGACAATTCAACAGGTGGAAGGCGTGTTAGACTATCCAGAACCTGAAATTGATTTAGTGGGCTTTGGTGATAGTTCGATTGATTTCGTTGTGAGGTATTGGACTGTTCCTCAGCAACAGACGGTGCGACGGGTACAAACGCGAGCAATCATCGCAATTAAACGGGATTTTGACCAAGCAGACATTAATATTCCTTATCCCATTCGGACTGTGTACTACTATGATCAACAGAAATTCAATGATTATTTGCCATTGAAAGCCCAAGACATTGATAATTAATTTTGGGATGGTTGTTGATTGAGAGTTAGGTTTGAAATATGGAACTAACGGAAGCAAGAAAACTGTTAGATCAATATAGTTGTACTGAGCAAAAATCAGTGGAAACGCAACAAGAAAAACGGGACTTACAAACGGCGATTAAGCAAATTGCGCAAGAATCAGAATGGGAAAACTTAGGAATTTGCGCCGATAATACGAAACAAGCAATTTCGGCTCTAAAAAGTTATCTCACTGCTTTAGGCTACAATATCAATCAAATTAATTTTGAACAAACGTCGAATTTAGAAACCCCGGTTTTTATCAAATTTAGTACCAAGCAAATGGGATTTTATCAAGATAATTATCCAGGAGAGTATCGAGGGGTTTTAGTCTCTTGTCAAGCAGAGGATGATCTTATTGCCGGGGTTTATGGTCATTTACCGTTAGATTTGTTTGAGGAGGAATCATGATTTATCAAGACGAAATTGAACTTTCCACCAAACCTGATGGCGGGATGCAGGATTTAACCAATCAAGTGAATCAAATTGTTAAACAATCCGGTATTTCCCAAGGATTAGCCCATATTTTTAATGTGGGCAGCACTGGCGGCATCGGTACCATTGAATTTGAACCAGGATTGCAAAAAGATTTACCCCACATGTTGCATAAACTCATGCCGCCGAGTCGAGACTATGGACATGAAAAAACTTGGCATGATGGCAACGGACATTCTCATTTACAAGCTACATTATTAGGACCAGAGTTAACGGTTCCTGTTAGTAACAGTCGCTTAAAATTAGGGACTTGGCAACAAATTTTTCATTTGGAGTGTGATGTTCGTCCGCGTCAACGCACAATTGTTGTAACCATTTATGGGTAGTTAATGCTCAGGAACAAGTTGGCTTAATTTTTGATGAAAAAATGGAATTGTCATCAAAATGGTATCCTATGTTTCATTTTTTGCTGTCTATGTTTGATATTTGTTACATGAAGTTAGTTCAGCTTTGCTAGAAATCAATACCAGTTATTTTTCGAATCACCCCTTTCCTTACCTCCTTTGCTCACGAAAAATCAGGGAATACAAATTGATTGGTTTCCTCGACGATTTTCATGACCGATTATTCTGAATCTAATCTCGCAAGATTTCTCCTACTGCAATATCTCACCATAAGTTGCTATGATGATCCTACTATGGTGCTGTAGCTCAGTCGGATAGAGCAAGCGCCTCCTAAGCGCTGGGTCGCCAGTTCGAATCTGGCCAGCACCGCTAGCCTGTTAATAACGAATTTCAAGGGTTACCCTTCCTTTAATCTCTTGTTCACCGCCAATCACTGGCGAACTTGAGGCACTGCCGGCATCGGCTTTAGCAGTGAATGATTCGGCACGAGGGGTTACAGGAGGATTAGTTTGATCAACTTGAATGTTAATCACGGATTTAGACCGAAGATTCAGTGACCCTAGCACGGCATCCGCTTGCGCTTTGGCATCCAGGGTGGCCGCTTGCAGCGCTTGGTTTTTGGCTTGCGCGATCGCGCTATCAGTGGCAGTAAAGGCGACAGAATCAATGCGAGTGGCACCGGCTTTGACGGCTTCATCCAGCAAATTGCCAACATTATCCGTAGGAATCCGAAAATTTACTAAATTGACTGCTTGATAGCCTCTTAAACGGCGTTCCCCGTTATTATAATCATATTGGGGTTGTAAGCGAATGCCAGTGGTTTCTAAATTTTCCACATTGCGCGATCGAAGCAACTCGACCACCGCACTGGAACGTTGGGCAACCTCTTGCTGCACTTGACTCGCCGTTTCTCCTTCTACTTCCACGCCTAAGACAACTTCTGTCAATGTTGTTTCGATGGATTGGCTGCCTTCTCCCGTAACAGTAAGCGTTCGCGTGGATGATTCTTCCGCCATGACAGGGGAAGTGGGACTATTATTTAAGATCGCCCATCCTAAGATTACAATGAGACTGCTCAGGAAAATGAAACTGATCTCTTTCACACCGAATTGTTGAAACAAACGATTCATCTGATCCTTTCCTCCTAATGATGAAACGAACTTGAAAACAAATCACATGATTTTAACCAACGATGATGGGTTTACTGCCCCTGGCATCAAAGCCTTACAAACAGCCATCAACGATAATGGCATCATTATTGCCCCCGAAACCGAAATTTCCGGTTGTGGACATCAAGTGACGACTAAACGCGGACTAAAGTTGCAACAACATTCTGATCAAGTATACAGTGTTGACGGAACGCCTGTTGATTGCGTTCGGTTAGCCCTTACCCACTTATTTCCCGATCAGGAGTGGGTCATTTCTGGGATTAATGCCGGGGGAAATTTAGGGGCTGACATTTATATTTCCGGAACAGTTGCTGCGGTGCGAGAAGCGGTTTTTTTAGGAAAAAAAGGGATTGCTATTTCCCATTGGCGCAAAAAACCATTAGAAATTGATTGGACACTCGCAGCTCGTTGGACGGCGATGGTGTTAGAAAAATTATGGGAGATTCCCCTACCGCCAAACTGTTATTGGAATGTCAATTTACCGCATTTAGAACCCGGTTCTGATGATCCGAAAATTGTGTTTTGCGAAGGAGGAACGCAACCGTTGCCGGTTCATTATTCCTTTGATGGCGAACGATATTATTATCAAGGGGAATATGGAAAACGGGTGCGCAAAACCGGAACTGATGTTGATGTTTGCTTTTCGGGAAACATTGCTGTCTCGAAATTAAAGTTATGAGAAATGTTGTCGCAACTTAACCACATCTCCAATGACCATCACGGTGGGAGAAAGTTTCATGCCTTGGGTTTGTTCAACAATGGTTTCTAAGCTTCCTGTCCAAACTTGTTGTTCTTGAGTTCCGGCAGAACGGATAATGGCAATGGGACAAGATTTTTCTCGTCCATGGCTGATTAATTGTTCCACAATTACGGCAAGTTGACGCCCTCCCATTAAAATAACCAGGGTATCCATGCGGGCTAAAGCATCCCAGTCCAATTTGTCAGGTTCATGGGCTGTCATTACGGTAAAATTGCGACTCAGAAACTTATCCGTTAAGGGAATGCCTGCCAGCAAGGGGGCAGTAATTGCAGAAGATAAACCGGGAATAATTTCTACTTCGCATCCTGCCTGTTTTAAGGCTTCTATTTCTTCTCTAGCGCGACCAAAAATAAATGGATCGCCATTTTTTAAACGAATAACGTTTGGATTTTGTTGAGCATAATACACTAAAAGATGATTAATTTCAGTTTGTGGGGTACTAGGTTGTCCGCCTCGTTTTCCCACATAAATTTGCCGACAATTTTCGGGGACAAGGTTGAGAATTTCTTCATCAACTAAGGCATCATAAATTAAAACATCGCTTTGACCTAATAAATCTTGCGCTTGTTGGGTTAAATATTGACGATTGCCTAAACCAGCACCAATTAAGTAGACTGTCATAGATTTCTGATGAATGATTCTAAATTAGAAAAATTAGGATTGACTTGATGAAGGTCATTTAAATTGTGAAAACAGAGAGTAATTTTTTTTTAGTGATACACAGAATTCATAAGTTTATTGATTGCTTTTCGAGCATCAATCACCAGTCACAAATCCAAATTGTCATAACCCTCTTTACCTTAACTAAGAAACGCTATCTTAAACAAATTAAATAAGAATTCATACTAAGGATAAATCTTAATTTTAATTATCAACGATTCACTTGAAAGCAGTTATCCATCCCCTCTGTTATGGTTTAATGGATGCGAGTTCTACTCAAATTGATAAACGACTATGCGGACGATCGCGCAGATCAACGAAAAAATCCAAGATCAAAAAGCCGTTGTCTGGACGGTAGAAGAATTAAAAGCCCAGGTTGCCGAAAAAGGCGTCAGCCAAGTGGCAAAAGAAGTTGATGTGGTGACCACAGGGACTTTTGAACCCATGGAAGCCTCGGGCGCCATGATTAACCTGGGACATACGGATCCGCCGATCAATCTGCGGCAATGTTGGCTGGATAGTGTTCCAGCTTATACCGGATTGGGCGCTGTGGATCTCTATCTTGGGGCAACCGCTAGTCCTGATTATAGTAGTTCTGGCGAAACCACGGAATTAGAAACCCGTTTCGGGGTTGGTCATAAAGAACGCGGCGGCGGCAATATTATTCAAAATTTAATTGCTGGGGAACCGGTGCAACTGAAAGCCATTGGACAAGTGAGCGATTGTTATCCTCGTGCTTCTTTTCAAACCACCCTCACCCGCGAAACTGTCAACCAATTTTATCTTTACAATCCTCGCAATGTGTATCAAAATTTCATTGTTGGGGTCAATGCCGGCGATCGCGTTCTTCACACCTATTTAGGCCCCTTACACCCCAATTTAGGGAATGCGGTTTACTCTTCTCCTGGGGCCATTGCGCCGCTATTTAATGACCCCCAACTCCAACTTATTGGCATTGGCACCCGTGTCTTTTTGGGGGGAGGCGTGGGTTACATTGCCGCCGAAGGAACGCAACATTTTCCCAAACAACGGCGACTGGAAAATCAAACCCCCATTGGCCCAGCAGCCACGTTAACTTTAGTGGGAAACGCCAAAGAAATGAGCCCTCGTTGGGTACGGGGATGTTACTTCAAAAATTATGGCCCTTCTCTCATGTTAGGCGTCGGGATTCCGCTGCCGATGCTTAATGAAGAAGCTGTGGCCAATTGTGCGGTACGCGATGAAGACATTGTTGCCCCCATTGTTGATTTTTCCATTCCCCGACGGGTCCGCCCCACTTTTGGCTTGGTCAATTATGCGCAATTGAAAAGCGGCACCATCAAAATCGAAGGAGAAACAGTGCGAACGGCGCCTTTGGCTAGTATTGCGCGATCGCGCGAAGTTGCCCAACTCTTGAAAGAGCAGATCCTGGCCGGGAAGTTCCCGCTAGCCGAACCCATTGCCCCCTTGCCTATGGATCGCGCTTTTCTCCCGCAAGACCGTTGGGGGTCACAATTTGCTTTAGAATAACCGTTAAGGCTTTGTGGGTTCATAAGACTGGACAGACACCCATTCCAACTCCTCCATGGGAACATTCAATTTGATTGTCGCTTCCGGTGCTGGACTTTGGTCCAATTGCAGAGAGGTCACTTTTCCAATGGGAATGCCTGGGGGAAACAACTGACTCGCCGGGGAAGTGATTACCGCATCCCCCACTTGCACATCCGGCAATTTTTCAAAAAACTGCATAACGACCTGCCGATTTCCTTGTCCGCGAATAAATCCCATATCGCGACTCCGGCTAATAATCGCTCCCACTCGACTATTGGGGTCACTAATCAGCATCACAATACTAGCATGGGGGGTTACGGTTTCTACCCGTCCCACTAAACCGCCGATGCCGGTGACAACATCGCCTTGGGTCACTCCTTCCTGAGTGCCAATGCCAATGGTAATTTGTTGCCACCAATGACCCGCGCTGCGTCCAATAATGGGGGCAGTTTTCAATTGAGTGGATTGATTTTTGGCATACCCTAATTGTTGTTTGAGTTGTTGATTTTGTTGCTGTAATTCCCGCACCTGCTGTTGCAATTGTTGGATTCTGGCATTGGTCAATTCCTTTTTTTGGTTCACCTGTGCTGTTTCAATGGGGCGCATCAACCAATAATAAATCTCGTAAATGGGAACCGCTTTGGTTTGGCGAATAATGCCCGCGATCGCTAACAGCAATCCCAGTAAAATAATTTGTGAACCATACTGACTCCACCACCGACGAACTGAAAACATAACCTCCCTTTAATATGAATCATTGATGTTGTCTCAGTCTTAGCACAAGATAGTTTGAATTTGAACTTGCACTGGGGCAACCCTAGACTCGCAGTTGCGCTTGCGGTGTAAAAAACTGACGGTAAATGCCTGCCGTTATCAAAGAAGTCGTCAAGATATTAGCCAGGGCAAGGCTAAACAGAATTAAAATTTGATAGGAAACTGCATCTAAGGGGTTAACCCCGCCTAGCAGTTGACCGCTTAAAATGCCGGGGATGCTAACCAGTCCCACCAGCGCCATTTGATTTAAATTCGGTAAAATGCCAGCCCGAATCGCTTGACGGCGGTGAAGCGCGATCGCGTCTTTGGGGGTTGCCCCTAAACACAAATGGGTTTCAATTTCGGCGCGATTGGTTTCTATGGCATTCACCAACCGTTCGCCGGCAATGGTTGCCCCATTCACCGCATTGCCAATGATAATGCCAGCGAGCGGCACCCAATACTGTGGATCGTACCAAGTTTGCGGTTGCACAATTAATAGGGTGACATAGGCTAAGGTTAATCCCGTCGTTAACAAGAAACTGCCCCCAGCCAGCCAAAATAACCGAGAAAGTTTCTGAGAAATACGATTGCGAGTGACTGTGGTCGCGATCGCGATCATCACTAAGAAGACACCGAAAACACTCCAAGGCGTATCGAGGGTAAAAACTAACTCTAAAACATAACCCATTGCCATTAACTGTAACAGGGCACGTCCGGCGCTGATAAACAATTGTCCTTCTAGCCCCAACTGTTGCCACCGGGAGACACTAATTGCCACCACGATTAAAACCAGGGTCAGCACTAAATCGACGGCATCTAATTCAATTAACATTGCTTTC
>JBDGQV010000054.1:14231-19136 GCA_042218725.1 Halothece sp.
ATAAAAAATCCCTGCTAACCATGAAGCGCTTCGCTAGCAGGAGGGAACCAGATTTTTAACCGGACGACCCGGAGGCTTGCGCCTATCGTAAGCATCCCTTATTGCTGCTACCTTCCGGTCCTGACAAGGTTCGGGCGTTACGATCGCGCAACTCCGGATCAATTACACCATAACATACTTTTTCGGCAAAGGCGACTATCCGACAACGATACGCCACTCATGAAGTTCATAAGTCACACAGCCATCTTTGACCAGGGGATCATTTTCCACAATTTCCTGGGCTTGTTCCAAATTATCGGCTTCAAATAATAACATTCCCCCGCCAAAGTCCCCCCAGTAGCCGCTGCGAGCATTATGCCCTTTTTCATTTAATTCTTTCACATAGGCCACATGGGCCGGCACTGACTGATCAAAGGTGGGTTTATCAACAATTCCTCGTTCGATTTTGACAAATAACGGCATTTGGACAATTGATCATTGATAATGGACAATTGATAGTTAGAAATTGAAACAGGAAAAGTGAGTAATCAACAACTCTGCTTAATTGCCCTGCTTCCTCCGCAAGCGGTACAAGATGAGGCAAATGCGATTAAAGATCATTTTGCTAAGGTTTATCAGAGTTCCCACGCCCAAAAATCTCCTCCTCATATTACCCTGCAACCGCCTTTTAAATGGGCGAAAGACCAAATTGCTCAACTAAAAACGACCCTTAAGCAATTTTCTCATCGCCAACCCGCTATTCCTGTAACTTTATCAGGTTTTGGTGCATTTCCGCCCCGTGTCATTTACATTCATGTCGAGAAAACGCCAGAAATCCTCGCTGTCCAGAAAGCCCTCATGGACCATCTGGAACAGCAATTAGACTTGGTGGATTCCACTGCTAAATCTCGTCCTTTTGTTCCCCATATGACAGTGGCGTTCAAAGATTTAACCAAGTCTAACTTTCGCAAAGCCTGGCCGGTTTATCAGGATAAGCCCTTTAATTATGAATTTACGATTCATGAGTTAACGTTGCTGTTACACAACGGAAAACGTTGGGAAATTGAGGAAGGGTTTCCCTTTCATGGCAATTGAGGAAAATCTGGCCTGGAAGATTATTCAATCCAAAACTCAAAGGGCAGACGGGCATAAGCCTGATTGGGATCATTGAGAACTTTGAAATTCTCCCAAGCGGTGCGAAGTTTTTGGACTCGGTTGTCCACTGGATTATCGGGATTGCTAGCGAGACGGGTTTCTCCAATTAATTGTCTAAGGAAGCGATCCTCAAAAGGATTGAATTTCGGATATTGTTCCAGTTCCCAATTGTCTCCCAATTCGGCAGTTTCTGCCGCGTGCGCGATCGCGCTTTCTAAGCCGCCTAATTCATCTACCAAGCCAATCTTTTTGGCCTGTTTTCCGGACCAGACGCGGCCTTGGGCAATTTCGGCCACTTGTTCTTTCGGAATGTCTCTGGCTTTCGAGACTCTGGCGAGAAACTGATCATAAATCCGATCCACTGCTTGTTGATACACCGCTAATTCTTGTTCCGTTTTCGGGCGAGAAATGGTATTCAAGCCGGCTAAATCGCCGGTAGCAACTGCATCCCAAGTAATGCCATTATTATTGGCCAATTCTTTAATGTTGGGCAACACCCCAAACACGCCAATGGAACCGGTTACGGTATTGGGTTGGGCAAAAATGCGACTCCCGCCTAGCGCGATCCAATAGCCTCCGGAAGCCGCCACATTGCCCATGGAAACAATCACCGGTTTTTTCTCGCGGGTTAATTGCAGTTCCCGTAAAATGACATCGGAGGCGGTAGCACTGCCGCCAGGGCTATTAATTCTTAAAACCACCGCTTTGACATCTTCATCCTTTCGCAATTTTGTAATTTCTTCAGTGAGACGCTCGCTGCCGATATTGTCTAAACCGCCTTCGCCGCTCACAATATTGCCTTGGGCATAAAGCACGGCAATTTGATTTTCGGAAACCTGTTCACTGCCATTTGCTTGGTTCACTTTCCGATATCGGGATAAAGAAACATTGCGATCGGATGCCTCTTGTTCAGGATTCCCTGCTAATTTTTTGAGTTGTTCCTGAACCTGGTCATCATGGGCCAATTGATCAACTAATCCCAATTCTTTGGCTTCATTGGCTAACAAGAATCCTTCGTTATCGGCAATCTCTTGAAGACGAGAGGTTTCTAGGTTGCGTCCTTCTCCAACACTGTTTAAATATTCCCCCCACAGATCATCTAAAAGGGCAGTCATTTGTTCTTCATTAGCTTCACTAAAAGATTGACGGGTAAATGGTTCAACTGCTGACTTATATTTGCCGACACGGATTACTTGAATGCCAACGCCATATTTATCTAATGCCCCGGCAAAAAAGGTTTGTTCGGAACGAAATCCATTCATTTCCAAATTGCCTAAGGGATTCAACACAACGTTGTTGGCAACTGACCCAAGATAGTATTCTCGTTCACTCCAATCCACATCATAGGCAATGACTTTTTTACCGCTTTCTTTAAAGTCAACTAAAGCTTTACGAATTTCTTTCAAGACCGCATAACCGACGGTACTGGTTCCCTCACTGCCATCAAGATAGATCCCTTTAATCCGATCGTCAGTTTTGGCTTTTTCTATTGAGTTAACAACGGTTTGTAGGGTAAGGGGACGAGCTTCTTCTTCTAATAATTTTTCGGCAATACTTAAAGGGGGGTTGGTATCTTGAATGGGTTTCGATAAGTCAAAAACTAAAATGGAATTTGATGAAATTTGAGGCTCTTGATCGCGCGTTCCAATAATGAAAAATAAGAGCACTAAACTACCAGTTCCAATTAAAGAAAATAAAACTAATCCGGTAAAACTGCCAATTAAAGTGGCTAAAACTTGCTTTAAAAAATTGCGCATGGTTAATTCAATGACTGAGCAATTTACATTCTAACGTGGATCTAGGGCATCTCTTAAACCATCCCCTAATAAATTAAATGCTAAAACTGTTAAAATGATCATTACTGCTGGCGGCCAAACCAACCAGGGCTGAAGGACTAAAACAGATGCATTTGTTGCCACTGACAGTAAATTTCCCCAAGACGGATCCGGTTGTTGAATCCCTAAACCAATTAAACTTAAAACAGATTCAGCCAGAATAAAACTGGGAATTGCCAACGTTGCAGAAATGATTACATAAGTCGCCGTTTGGGGGATAATATGACGCATAATAATATAAAAAGAACTTCCCCCCAGGGCACGGGCAGCTTCCACAAATTCCCGTTCTTTAATCGATAAAACTTGTCCGCGAACGACCCTTGCCAACCCGGACCAACTCACAAATGAGGTAATGACAATAATTAATAAAAAGCGTTGCGAACTGCTTAACGTCGGCGGCAAAACCGCTGCTAGCGCCACTAATAAATAGATGGTGGGAATTGTCATCAAGACTTCGACAAAACGCATAACAATGGCATCAATCCAACCGCCAAAGTAACCGGATAGGCCGCCAAAAAATAGTCCTAACGGGAAAGAAATCGCAATGCCGAATAAACCAATAAATAAACTGATTCTTCCCCCGTGAACTAACCGAGAAAATTCATCGCGCCCCTGTTCATCAGTTCCTAAAAGATGAAATTTAGCAGAACCGGTTGTGCCAAATAAATGGCGATTGACTTCCCAACCTGAAAACAATTCAACTGTTTGAAAATCAGGAGGAAGTGGAAGACTAATTTTGAAAAGATGATAAGAAGGCCCGGAAACAAATAATCGAATTGGAGACGGTTGTTCATAGTTGACAAGCAACTCTCGTTCTCCTGTTTCTAAATTCATTTCCCCTTGCTCGGTCGGATAAACATGAGGACCAATAAATTCGCCGCTTTGTTGATCATTCCAATAAATTTCTGTCGGAGGGAGCAATGATCCATTCACTTGGGATTGGTAAGGATCATAAGGAGCAACAAAGTCAGCGGCAATTACTATTAAATAAAACAGAAGAAGTAAACTTGCGCCAAAACGAGCTAACGGATTCTTTTTAAGTTTATGCCACCAGTTCATGAGACTTAATAATTAGTAATTAATCAACAATTGAGGAGAATTGACAATGGACAAAAAACAATGGACAATTGAATAGTAAGGAAACAGTATGAATGTGATTGTAGAGATGTTTCAAGCCAACAAGTTAGCATCCAACATCGATATAATAAGAGCCAACAACTAATAAAAAATTATCAGTTATTAATTATAAGTTGTCAATTATCAATATGCTTTCTTCTATCTGGCCCTATAAAAGTCCTGGTATTCCTGATGATCTGTTTGAACGCTTGCCAGGCATTCCCCTCACTAAGCGAGAGGTAAGACTGTTACTGATTTCTTATTTGCGCTTAGAATCAGACTCGGTGTTGTGGGATGTGGGGGCAGGAACCGGTACCATTCCTGTGGAGTCAGGATTATTGTGCCCCAATGCCAAAATTTACGCAGTGGAACGAGATGAAGAAGTGGTTGATTTAATCCGTCACAATTGTACCCGGTTTGGGGTGAAAAATGTCCAAGTGATTCAGGGGATTGCACCGGACTGCTTGACCCAGTTGCCGGAATACCCCAGTCGCGTCTGTTTAGAAGGCGGACGGGATGTCCATAAAACTTTAGAACAGGTCTGGGAATATTTGCAACCAAAAGGACGCGTGGTCGCGATCGCGAATAATTTGGAAAGTTTATATCGCCTCTCGGAAGCCTTTTCCAACTTACACGCCCGCAACATTGAAGTTGTGCAATCCTCGGTCAATCGCTTAGAAAATCGGGGCCCGATGCAAGTCTTTGCTGCTGTTGATCCCATTTTTGTGTTAAGCGGGGAAAAACTATAAATGAGGAAAATTATCTCTAAAGTCGAAGTTCGATCACCAAGCTTCCTTGCTAGGATAGGTTAGTAATTTAG
>JBDGQV010000055.1:0-1883 GCA_042218725.1 Halothece sp.
TTATCAACAGCACCAATCCATTATTGCTATGACAGGGGATGGGATTAATGACGCACCTGCCCTGAAAAAAGCGGATATCGGGATTGCCATGGGAGAGCGGGGCACCCAAGTTGCCAAGGAATCAGCAGATATGGTGCTCCAAGATGATGCCTTTGCCACCATTGTGGCGGCCATTTCTCAAGGACGTACTATCTTTAATAATATTCGGAAATTTACCCTGTATTTGCTTTCCGGCAATGTCGGCGAAATTATTGCGGTCGCGATCGCGTCGCTATTGGGCGCTCCTTTGCCGCTGCTCCCTCTGCAGATTCTATTTCTCAATGCCGTGAACGATGTCTTTCCTGCCCTTGCTTTAGGCGCCGGTGAAGGTCACTCTGGCGTTATGAAACAGCCCCCGCGCGATCCCAATGAACCCCTGTTAACGCAATATTGCTGGAACTTAATTGGCATTTATGGGGTAATCATTGCCGGGACTATCCTAGGCATCTTTGCCATCGCATTGCAAGTGTTTGCATTGCCCTTAGAACAAGCTGTAACCATCTCGTTTCTCAGTTTAGCCTTGGGTCGTCTCTGGCATGTGTTTAATATGCGCGATCCGGGTGCTGGCTTTTTCCGCAACGAAATTACAATGAATCCTTATATTTGGGGGGCATTGGGCATCTGTACCGGACTCCTGCTAATCGCCACTTATGCCCCCGGTCTTTCAACGGCCTTACAACTGGTACATCCAGGCTTGTTGGGATGGGGCTTAATTATCGGATCGAGTTTCGTACCGCTGATCCTGGGTCAACTGCTATCTGAAATGAGCAGAAATCGCTCTCAAAAGCCCCAGAAATAGGTCTTTCAAATAACTGTGTGAATGGGAACCACTTGCACCACGCAATTGCTATACCCTAATGCTTCCAAACTATTGACAAATTCCGGTGTCCAAACCGTTTCTTGAACCGGAATATTCTGTTGCTTTAAAATTTGGATGAGTCGCGATCGCGCGATCCCGGACAAAGCATCGCTTACCACAGGCGTCCACCAAATGCCGTCTTTCCATCCCCATAAGTTGCCAGTACTGGTTTCTAACCAATTCCCTTTTTCATCCACTAAAATTGCCTCTTGCGCTCCTTGTTGCTTGGCCGTTTGCAAGGCTAACCAACTACTGAGATAATTGCCGGTTTTATGTTGCGGAAAACTGCGACGAAATTGGGCATCCTTGGCTAACCAAGCAATAATTCCTTGTTCTTGGCGTTGGGATAAATCACTGGGTAAGGCACGCCCCGTAATCCATTCCCGGCCATCGGGAAAAATGGTAATGCGCAGAACCGGAAACTGTTGGCTTAACCTTTGAGCGCCCTCCCGCAGTCGATTCCAGTTGGGTTGTTGCCAAGAAAAGGCTTGCAACGATTGTGACAAGCGGTGACAGTGGTCACGCCATTGGCTTAAATGGTGATCTAAATCTTGTTCATAAACACGTAAGGTGGTAAAAACCGTTGCCCCATAAAGCAATCCCGGATCATTAATGGGAAGGGTAATGGTGTTTTCTGTGAGCAGTTGACCATCATACCAATGAGTCATGGAAAGTTTGATGCTTGATTAGCGTATCCAAACTAGAATCTTAACAAGGAAGTGTCTAATCAAGTGATCAACAGAGAGCATCCGTTAAGGAAATGGCAATATCGGGAAAACTTTGGAGAATTTTTTGATCAGCAGTTACAAGCTGGGTTTGTAGTTGCATCGCTAGGGCAACGAACTCACAATCATAAAAGGAAAGCGTCAACTGAAATCCCCCTCAATCAGGATTATTGCGAAAGTAACCTTCTACTGGAGCACGCTACTGGTCAACTACCCGCAATCAATCGCTAAACGCGATGTGATTGGACGGGGCGTATAAA
>JBDGQV010000056.1:0-22923 GCA_042218725.1 Halothece sp.
CCCTTCCATTAGAATTGTACTGTTAGGCTTGTTCACTCCTTATCGCTAATGTTTCTATTGAAAATTGCTCGGCTGGGTCATCCCCTGATTCGGGAAACAGCCCAATCGGTTTCCAAGGAAGAATTAGAAACACAATCACTGCAAGATCTGATCGATTCCATGATTGCCACCATGCGAGATGCCAATGGTGTAGGAATCGCTGCCCCACAAGTCCATGTTTCGAAACGAATTATTGTCATGGAAGTTTCTGCTGACAATCCGCGCTATCCCAATCGCAAGGCAGTTCCCTTGACAGTAATGGTAAATCCCGTCATTCAGTCAAAATCAGAAACCTACGAAACAGACTGGGAAGGTTGTTTAAGCGTTCCCGATTTAAGAGGTCAAGTTCCTCGGTCATCTGCTGTGCAAGTGTCAGGATTAAACCGCTATGGAGAACCTTTAGAAATCGACGCGGAAGGATTTTTTGCCCGGGTGATTCAGCATGAAGTGGATCATCTGGAAGGAAATGTATTCCTGGATCGGTTGCCTGACCTCACAACTTTAACCCATTTAAGAGAATACCATCAATTTTGGCAAAACCCAGAAAATTAATTGCAGAATAATTGTTCAAGTTCAAGTTAATGTTTCCATAAAAACCGTAGCGGATGATGTTGCCATTCCCCAGCTTTCTCACTCATGCCAATGCGCGGTGTGGCAACAATTTCCGATTCAGTAATGTTAATGCCGGCATCTACAAACCAAACGCCAGTTTTCGGAATCGCTTTTTTCCCATTTAGCCCTTTGTCTAATTGTAAAAATTTGGTGAGTTTTCCGGGGCCATTAATTTTTCCTGCCCCTCTGATTAAAACGGCTGCCGGATACTCTGCTTCGCCACACACCACATTGAGCATCAGATGAATCCCATAGCACCAATAAGCATAAAAATATCCCCCACTCGCAAACATAATTTCATTGCTGGGTGTGCGTCGTTTCGCAGCATGGTTGGCTAAATCTTGAAATCCATCATAGGCTTCCACTTCTTGAATGGGCAAGGAAGTAACTGTGCCATCAGGATATTGTCGAACTAACTGTTTTCCCAGCAGCTGTTTTGCCACGGTTGTTGCGGTGTTTTGGAAAAATGTGGCTGGAAGATAGGACAAATCATCCATATCATACTCTCATTCAATTCATGGCTGCTGTATTCAACCTTATCGCGTATCATCGCGACAGGAGTAGCTCGTCTTACCATTAAAGATGTTGACGAACCGTGCTTATTGCAAATTGCCTTTTTGCAAGACGCCTCACAAGGAAGAATGATGAGACAAAAAGCAGATGGCAATGCCACATTTGCTTGGTTTACTGGGATTCTGGAAAAGCATCACCGAGGTTTTGATCAAGAAACAAGGAGACTTGTTTCAGTTACGCTTAATTCAATCGTCAATCCGAAACGCCTCGTGGTACGATTACTTTCTGGTTTTGACAGAATTTAAGAGACATGATCACCGTTGCTTTACCCAAAGGGGCATTATTAGAAGACAGCATTCGGCTATTTCAGGAAATCGGCCTCGATTTTAGTGCTTTAAACGACCCGAAAAATCGTGCTTTGCAGATTGTTGATCCCACTAACACTGCCAGGGCATTGCTTGTGCGAGCCTTAGATGTTCCCGTTTATATTGAATACGGACAAGCCCAAATGGGAATTGTCGGCTATGATGTTTTGCGGGAAAAAACTCCAAAAGTTGCTGATTTAGCTGATTTACAGTTTGGCTATTGTCGGTTGTCTGTGGCGGTTAAGTCCGATAGTCAATATGAGCGATCGCTGGATTTACCGGCGCATACACGAGTTGCAACGAAGTTTGTCCAATGTGCGCGCGAGTATTTTCATGAACTGGATCTGCCGGTAGAAATTATTCCCCTCTATGGTTCCGTGGAATTGGCTCCCATTACCGGTATGTCGGAAGCAATTGTCGATTTAGTCTCAACTGGGCGGACACTTCGTGAAAATGGGCTAGTGGAAATTGAGCTTTTGTTTGAAAGTACCGCTCACTTGATTGCCCATCCCTTAAGTTACCGGCTGAATCGCGGAAATCTCGCTCATTATTGCGATGCCATGCGCCAAACCATTACTGAAAAAGTCGCGACCTAAGAGGGGCTTGGTAACGAATTAAAATCTGGCTTGCTACCAACCCCGATACTTGTTAACCGCTGTAACGTCCCGTAAACACGCGTTCCAGTTGTTTGAAGTTTTCTAAGACATTTCCGGTTCCTAAAACCACACATTTGAGCGGATCTGGCGCCACATGGGTGACAATGCCGGTTTCGTGGCTAATTAAAGTATCAAGTCCTCTGAGCAAGGCACCGCCGCCAGCAAGCATAATCCCGCGATCGATGATATCGGAAGCTAACTCCGGTGGCGTCCGTTCTAAGGTGCGCTTTACTGCTTCCACAATAATCGATAACGGTTCTGACATGCTTTCCCTAATTTCTGGGGATTTAATGGTAACCATCCTTGGCAACCCCGATAATAAGTGCAAACCGCGCACTTCCATCGAAAGATCGTCATCCCCTTCACTGGGATAGGCAGAGGTGACCCGAATTTTAATTTCTTCTGCGGTGCGCTCTCCAATCACTAGGTTATGAACTTTTTTCATGTATTGAATGATGGCATCGCTTAGTTCATCGCCAGCGACTCGTACCGATTCACTCAAGACAGTTCCTTGTAAACTGAGCACTGCAACTTCAGTGGTACCGCCGCCTAAATCGATAATCATGTTTCCGGTGGGTTCAGCAACGGGTAAACCGGCACCAATGGCAGCAGCGACGGGTTCATCAATGAGATAAACCTCTCTCGCCCCAGCTTGGCTAGCGGCTTCCATAACAGCACGACGTTCCACACCGGTCACCCCAGAGGGGATGCCAATGACAATGCGCGGTGACACTAATGCTCTCCCGCCATGAACTCGTTTAATAAAATGTTTTAGCATTAGTTCAGCGGTATCAAAATCCGCAATGACGCCGTCTCGCAAGGGACGTGACGCCACAACATTGCCAGGAGTACGGCCTAACATTTGTTTGGCATCTTCCCCCACGGCTAGGGCTTCTTTGCTGTCTTGATCGACCGCTACCACTGAAGGTTCTTGCAACACAATGCCTTTGCCTGAGACATAAACTAAGGTATTGGCTGTCCCCAGGTCAATTCCCATATCTCTTGAAAGAGATAATCGACTCCAAAAACTCACGCTTGATTAGCCCCCAAATGCCATTAATATTGCCAATTATTATAGAGTTTCTTCACTCTAATTGATGGGAATTCTATTATTTTCGTTACTATTGCGTCTAGCGAGAAAATACGGTTTTTATAAAATTTTTAGTTGCAGAATCCACGTTTTTCAAGCAAGGACCCTCAGCACGCGATCGTTGGTTCAGGTTAAACTGAGAACAGTATGCTGGGTTGTGTTGTTTGGAGAATCGCATCATGAATTTAAATCTGGTTCATTTAGTTGGCCGCGCTGGTGTTGATCCAGAAGTGAAATATTTTGAAAGTGGAACTGTGTTATGTAAATTTCCGATCGCGGTAAATCGCCGGAGTAAAAAAGATGAGAAACCTGACTGGTTTGAACTGGAAATGTGGGGACGCACGGCAGAAGTGGCTTCAGAATATGTTCGTAAGGGAAAACAAGTGGGCGTTCAAGGAAAGTTAAAAATTGATAGCTGGCAAGATCAAAATGGAAATCATCGCTCTCGCCCGATTATTCGAGTGGATCGCTTGGAATTGCTAGGCGGAAAAGGAGATAGTCAAGGGGGCATGGAAAGTGATTATCCCGCAGATGAGTTCTAATTTACCTCTCTAGGAATTTGGCTAGTCTTCCATAAGCCTGTAGTGTAGAACTTGTAGCATTGGAATTTAAATATATGATGAGTCGTTTTCGTCAAGCTGTCGAAGCGAAAGAATTTTTAATCACCGCCGAGGTAACGCCCCCGAAAGGCGGGAACCCCGAGCGGATGCTACAGGTGGCACAATCTTTAAAAGGGCGTGTTCATGCTGTCAATATTACCGATGGCAGTCGCGCTGTTTTAAGGATGTCGTCTCTGGCTGCATCAGTTGTCCTCTTACGCCATGAAATTGAACCGGTTTGTCAGTTTGCCTGTCGCGATCGCAATTTAATTGGCATGCAAGCGGATCTAATGGGGGCACATGCTCTCGGCATTCGCAATATTTTATCTCTCACTGGCGATCCCGTTAAATCGGGGGACCATCCCAAAGCTAAAGCAGTGTTTAACTTAGAATCGGTTCGCTTATTAAAGCTCATTAACAAACTTAATGAGGGAACAGATTTTAATGATAAGTCTCTCCCTGATGGCGCATTAGACTTATTTCCTGGAGCAGCGGTTGATCCCCAATCAGATAGTTGGTCCGGTTTGCAAAAACGCTTTGAACAGAAGATCAAAGCAGGGGCCCAATTTTTCCAGAGTCAGATGCTAACTGACTTTGATCGCTTAGAAACATTCATGAATGAAGTGGCTTCCCAAGCTGACAAACCGATTTTAGCTGGAATTTTCCTCTTTAAGTCGGCAAAAAATGCCCGCTTTATTAAAAATAATGTCCCTGGCGTTCACATTCCTGATGAGATTGTAGATCGTTTAGAGAAAGCCAATGATCCCTTGCAAGAAGGGAAGCAAATTGCTGCGGAACAAGTACAAATGGCTCGCCAACTTTGTCACGGTGTCCATATGATGGCAGTGAAGAAAGAAGAAGCCATCCCAGAAATCCTTGATTTAGCTGGCGTTAAGCCTGTGGAAGATGTGAAAGTTCCTGAAGCGGCGCGAGCTCATTAGGAGAACTGATTCCCTGTTGGGTAATAATCCCTGTAATTAGGGAAGCAGGGGTGATATCAAAGGCAGGGTTGTAGCATTCAACGCCTGCTGGCGCAATAACAGTGTCACCAATCTGATAAATTTCGGAGGGGTGGCGCTGTTCAATTTTGATGGCACTGCCATCGGGTAAGGAAAAGTCAATGGTGGAAATGGGAGCGACGACAAAAAAAAGGAATGGCATGGGCTTGGGCAAGAATCGCCAAATTATAAGTGCCAATTTTGTTGGCAGTGTCGCCATTGGCGGCAATACGGTCCGCTCCCACAATTACCGCATCAATGTGTCCTTTAAAGACGCTTGGCTTTACGGTGCCTTTCTATAAGCAGCAGCAATTCCAATCGCTGGCGCACCGCGTACCATCATTGTTTCAATGGCTTGCGCCATGTCTTCGCTGCGTCGAATCGTGACAATCGTATATTCGCCAGGCAAACGTCTCTGATCAATTAAAAGAACTTTATCAGTTTGCCAAACGACGGGATAGACGCGTTTGGTTTCAGGTTTCATTTTCATCTTTACCTTCGCTCCAGTTTTTAAACCCGGCCCTCGCCTCGCTTCACGCTCTAATCAACATTTTAGAAAACTGATTGGATGTTGTTGATCAAATTTCTGCCAGGAAAACAAGAGTGAAGACAATTAAATCTAAGTTGTCTGCAGTTAAGATGATTTTTTAAGTGAAATTACTGCTATTTTGGAAGTATATTGGCAATTCAAAGCAAAATTTAGTAAAAATACGGTCATATCTATAACGAGAAACAAAATTCAGCAATCTTACGGTTAGACTTATATCACATAAAAAGCTAACATTTAGTCACAACTAGTTCAATATAAGTCATTATGCTTTGTGATTATCAAAATGAATAGAATATCAGAAGCTAACCTAATTATTGATGCTTTACAGTGTTGGAATCAGGAAAGATTGTCGAGGCAACAGTTATTAGAAGTATTAGCCATTATTGCCAAAAGCCCAACAGGAAGAAGGATCATTGAACAAATCCAAGAATTGCTCTCGCAAGCCCTCGAACAAAGAAGTCAGTAGGTTGAATCCTGATTTAGGCCTGACAACGCACTTTGAAACCCGGGTTGTCTAGATACTTTTTGATCCAAGGTTAGAAAAATTCCATATCCATGTCTTTCGCCAAACAGATCAAGTTTCGCGATAAGCTAGAGGCAAGAGTGCCTTGACAGATTGCGCTTTGAAAACTCAAAAGGCTGTGGTATTGTTCAACCGTTTTTTCGATTGGCGATCCGTTTTTTTCCTTTACAATTAACATAGAATTAATTGACTGATGTCACTCAACTGTTACCGATTTTGCTAGGTTTCTAGGTTGATCTACGTCTAAACCTCGGCGTGCTGCGATGTGATACGCCAGCAATTGCAAGGGAATCACAGTGACTAAGGGGGAAATGAGTTCTTCCACTTCGGGAACTGGAAGCAAGTTATCAAAGGTTTCTCCTGCTTCTTGGTCGTTCATGACCGTTACGCCAATTAACCTAGCATCTCGGGCTTTCGCTTCTTGAGCATTGGACAGCACTTTTTCATACACGGTACCGGGCATGGCAATAGAAACCACAGGCACTTTACTATCCAACAGCGCAATGGGGCCATGTTTCATTTCTCCTGCCGGATAGCCTTCGGCATGAATATAACTAATTTCTTTGAGTTTTAATGCCCCTTCTAAAGCAATGGGAAAGTTGATGCCTCGCCCGACAAAAATAAAGTCTTGGGTTTCCACAAAGTCATGGGCTAACTCTTCAATATAGCGTTCTTGGGTTTCTAAAATCAGTTCAATTTGTGCCGGAAGATAGCGCAAATGATCCAGAATTTGTTCAATGCGTTCTTCAGAAAGGGTTTGGCGACGATAGGCTAAGTCTAAGGATAAGCAATAAAAGCCCATGAGTTGCGCAATAAAGGTTTTAGTGGCGGCAACGCCAATTTCAATGCCGGCATGGGTATCGATAATTTGATTGACCATTTGCCCGAGGGTACTTTCCGGGCGATTGGTTAACCCTAGCAGATGAGGGTGAAACTTGGGTTCTAAGTTGGTACGGCGCTGTTGTTCCAAGTCTAAGGCAGCGAGCGTGTCTGCGGTTTCCCCGGATTGCGTGACGCCAATGGTGAGAGTATTGGGGGTAATGGGGGTGGGGGCATAGCGAAATTCCGAGGAATATTGAACTGAGGTGGGAATTCCAACCAATTGTTCTAAGAGGTACTTCCCGACTAAACTGGCATGCCAACTGGTGCCACAGGCGAGAATTTGAATATTTTCCAAGTTGTCGGCAAGGGTGGAAGAGATATTGAGTTGAATGGGAGAACTTTCGGCATTTTGTCCGGGATGCCAGTCTTTGTTGAGATAGGCTTCTAAACAAGCGCGTACCACCCCTGGTTGCTCGTAAATTTCTTTGAGCATGAAGTGGCGGAAGCCCTGTTTTTCCACAACAATGGGATTCCAGTTGAGAGTGCGGGGGGTTTTCTTCACGCGATCGCCGTCTTGATTATACACTTCTACGCCTAAGGGGGTTAACCGCGCCATTTCTCCGTTTTCTAGGGGTAAAACGGCTCGGGTGTAAGCAATTAAGGCTGGGGTATCCGAAGCACAGAAAAATTCCCCTTGCCCAAAGCCAATGACTAGCGGGGCTTGTTCCCGGGCAATTACCATTTCATCTGGATAGTCGGCACAAATAACGGCTAACGCATAAGCCCCCTGTAATTGGTTAATCGCTTTTTGTACGGCTTCTAAAAAAGGGGAAGCACTGTTTTCCGTTTGTTTTAAATATTCGGCAATGAGATGGGGAATAACTTCAGTGTCGGTATCAGACAGAAATTGATGGCCTTGCTCTTGCAATTGTTGTCGGAGTTCCCGATAATTTTCAATAATCCCGTTTTGTACCACCGCAATGCGGTTGTTCATATCGGCGTGCGGATGGGCGTTATGTTCTTCCGGCTTGCCATGGGTCGCCCAGCGAGTATGTCCAATGCCAATTTGCGCCTGTTGTAGAGAGCTTTCTGGGGAACTGTTTTCCATTTTGGAGCGTAGGTTATGGAGTTTCCCTTTGGCGCGGATACAGCTGAGCTGGTTTTCAGAAATGGTGGCAATGCCTGCCGAGTCATAACCGCGATATTCCAGTTTTTCTAAACCGGAAATTAAGATATCGGCTGCGGTTTGTGTGCCAATATATCCAACAATTCCACACATAATTGATTTCTCTTGTTTGAATTTAAATAATTGCTGACTCGCGATCGCGCCCTCTTGTTCCCAAACCAGTGAGAAAATTCAGGAATAAGTAGAGAAGAGGCAACGAAACGCTTATGGTTAATTGTCAATTTTCCATTGGTAATTGTCTATAGTTATCGCCAAATCAGCATCAAAATTGGATAAACTAGCAAACAATCAAGCAACAAGGGGCTAGCATAGTCCGTACAGACGCAGCCAATTAACGTTTAAGAACCTATAAAATTATGGATTATCACCTTTCTCACTTTGGTACGCAAATGTCGCAGTTAACGGGCGTGCGTGCCATTATGAAAGATATTATTGAAACCCTCCGTCAAGCCGGTGAACGGGAATTTATCAACTTGAGCGCCGGCAACCCCGTTATTATTCCAGAAGTGGAACAACTGTGGCGCGATTGTACTGCCGAGTTAATGGCCAGTTCAGAATACGGGGAAGTGGTCTGCCGCTATGGCTCATCCCAGGGATATGAACCCTTAATCGAAGCAATTGTCAATGATTTTAATCGCCGTTATCGCTTAAATTTAACGGATCGCAACATTTTAATTACCCCTGGTTCTCAAGCCCTCTATTTTTACGCTGCCAATGCCTTTGGGGGCTACACTGCCGACGGCAATCTGAAAGAAATTGTTTTGCCTCTCAGTCCGGAATATACGGGGTATGGCGGGGTCAGTTTATTCAAAGAAGCCCTGGTTGCTTATCAACCCACCCTTGATATTGATGAAGCCTCTCATCGGTTTAAATATCGTCCTGACTTTAACCAATTAGTCATTAATGAGCAAACGGGTTGCGTGATTCTCTCTCGCCCCTGCAATCCGACTGGGAATGTTATTTCAGAAGAAGAATTAACCAAGATTACGGAACTGGCAGCCCCCTACAATGTTCCGGTAATCCTCGATGCGGCTTATGCCCCTCCTTATCCGGCACTGAATTTTACGGAAATGACGCCCCAGTTTGGCGGCAACTTATTGCACTGTCTCAGTCTATCGAAAGCCGGGTTGCCCGGAGAAAGAATTGGCGTTGCGATTGGGGATCCCGAGTTAATTCAGGTGTTGGAATCCTTCCAGACTAATTTATGCATTCATTCCCCGCGTTATGGACAAGCCATTGCTGCGCGCGCGATCGCGTCCGGTCAATTAGGACACATTGCCGAAAATGTGATCCGTCCTTACTATCAACAAAAATTCACGGTCTTAGAAGAAACCTTAGATGCCAACATGCCTAAAGAAATCCCCTGGTTCCTCCATCGCGGCGAAGGGGCGATTTTCTCTTGGTTATGGCTAAAAGACTTGCCCATTAGCGATTGGGATCTTTATCAAGAACTGAAAAAAGAAGATGTGATTGTCGTTCCCGGCAGCAGTTTCTTCCCCGGATTGCGACAAGAGTGGCAACATAAACACCAATGTATCCGCATTAGTTTAACGGCCACGAACGAAGAAATCGCTACCGCAATGCGCCGCTTAGCCAGCGTCGTGGAAAAAGTGTACCAAGGGTCTGCTGTCGGCGTTGGTTAGTCGTTTAACTGTCTTCTTCTGGAGGTCGAGCTTGTTGGCGTTTTTGCTGTTGCTCCTCATTTTCTTGGGGATAATCAATTTTCTCTAATTCCGGCAATTGCACCAACGGGCGTTCTTCCTCTTCTTCGGTTTCGGCTTCTGATTTTTCCGGTTCTTCTTGTTGTTTCTCTAAAGACAGGGGTTGTCGTTGGGTTTCTTCCTGCGATTTCTCCTGCTGTTTCTCTAAAGAGAGAGGTTCTCGTTCTTTTTCCAATCCCGGTTCCGGTTCTTCTTGTTGTTTCTCTAAAGATAAGGGTTGTCGTTCGGTTTCTGCTTCCGCTTTTTCCTCCTGCTTCTCTAAAGAGAGAGGATCTTTTTCTTTTTCTACAGCAGGTTGCGGTTCTAATCCCGGTTCCGGTTCCTCCTGCTGTTTCTGGTAAGCAATGGGTTCTTTTTCCGGTTCTTCGGTTTCCTCTTGTGGTTGCTCGGAAGCAATGGGTTCTTTTTCCGGTTCTTCGGTTTCCTCTTGTGGTTGCTCGGAGGAAACGGGTTCTTTTTCCGGCTCTTCCTGTTTCTCTGGTAAAGACAGGGGTTGCTTTTGTTCTTCTGTTTCTTTCTGTTTTTCCGGTAAGGAAATGCTTTCCCGTTCCGGTTGTTGATCCAACCAGTAGGCAGCCACAGGAAGAGCTTTTTCCAAATCTTCCAATAAGCGAGGAATCACCATCACCGCATGCAATTCTCCCACTCGTTCCGCTTCTTCCATGCCCACTTCAACCGCCATAGCAACATCCGCAACCGACCCCCGAATCATGGCCGTACATAAGCCGGCACCAATGGTTTCATAAGAGGCTAACTGCACATCTGCCGCCTTCAACATGGCATCAGCCCCTGCTACCATAGCAGGGAATCCTCTGGTTTCCAGCAAACCGATGGCGCGGTTGCTGAGACGACTATAACCTTGGTTTTGCTGGGCTAATTCTGCTAAGCGAGTGCCAATGGGGAAGACCGCTTCTAAATTGGGCATGGGACGAGGAATGACTAATTTAGAGATTAATTGACCAAATTGATCAGCAGTTTTTGCTCCTTCTTCTACTGCTAAACGCACATCTGCCGTTTTTCCTCGTACAATCGCTGTACAGTGGCCGCTGCCAATTTTTTCGTAACCCACCAAGGTCACTTCTGCTGATTTCAACATCATATCGGCGGTTCCGACAATGGCGGGAAAGCTTTTGGTGGCCACTAAGCCTAACGCACTATCGCTGTAATGATATTGCGGTGGCGGTTGTTGGTTGGATTGTGCAGATAATTCGCTACTTTGAGATGGCATTTCTAGATGATAATAATAAGTCTTCCCCTATATCAACGATAACGGACAATTTTTTGTAATGTAATTTAAATAAACTGTTAGATCGATAAGGAATGATTAACTCACTCATTAGGACAGGCAGTGCTAAACAGTAAAAAAACGGATTGCTTGGCCAGACTAAGCAGCTAAGTAGAGATTATATTAAATTTGTAGCCTCGTTAGATTGAGGCATTTTAAGATCATTATTTTTTAGGTAATAGAATTTGAGTTGTTATAAAACCGTAAAAAATGGGTTATCTGCGTTGCTAGGGGCAGGGGTTTTCCTCGTTGTGATGGGAGGAGGCAGTTGGTTATGGTGGAAAAGCGCGATCGCGCCTATGAATCCTTCCTCATCAACCCCAGAACCCATTACCGTCAAAATTCCGCCTGGCAGTTCAGCGCAAGCCATTGGTCAGAAATTAGAAGAAAAAGAATTAATTCGCTCGGTTTTAGCATGGCGAATTTGGCTATTTCGTCTTAAATTGCAAGACCAGTCCCAAAATTTACAAGCTGGCACCTATCAATTTTCAAAAACCGCCTCATTACCCCAAATTGGCAATAAAATACGTCAGGGAGAAGTAATAGAAGCCCGTTTTACTATCCCGGAAGGATGGACGCAAAAGCAGATGGCGGAACGATTTGAAAAGTTGGGTTACTTCTCTGCCGAGGCATTTCTTAAAGCCACTCGCAACGTTGATCGCGCTGCCTTTCCTTGGCTTCCCGAAAATTTACCGCATTTAGAAGGATTTTTGTATCCTGAAACGTATCAACTCCCGCGCGATCGCGCTACCCCAGAAGTCATTATTAACCTAATGCTTAAACAGTTTGAAGAAACTGCCCTTCCCCTCTACCGAACCCAAGACAGCCCTTACAGCCTCAAAGAATGGGTTACCCTTGCCAGTATTGTTGAGAAGGAAACCGTAGTTGATCGAGAACGATCGCGCATTGCCGCTGTTTTTGCAGAACGGTTGGAACGCGGGATGCGACTGGCTGCAGATCCGACAGTAGAGTATGGCTTAGATATTACCCAAAGTAAAAACCAGCCTCTCACCATTGAACAAGTCAATACGCCATCTCCCTATAATACTTATCTCAATTCAGGTTTACCGCCAACGCCAATTGCCAGCCCAGGAAAACCTTCCCTCAAAGCATCTCTTAATCCCCCTGAAACGGAATATCTATTTTTTGTTGCCCGTTATGACGGCACTCATATTTTTAGTAAAACCTTTGAGGAACATCAAGCTGCCCAACGTCGCATCCAACAATAAAACACTTAAAAATAGGTCACCCAAAATAATTACTTCCAATCAATATCAGCCTTGTTCATATCAATTCTATTCTTAGATATTTCATATTATTTGACATCATCAATAATGATTGAATATTAAAAACTCGCAATCGTTAAGCCTACTAGCCAAAGCCAGAAAACCCAACAATTGCGAGTCTTTAAAGTTTAATCAAATTGTCCGAAACTTACGGCATGGGATGGAAGAGTAAATCGGGGAAAAACCGATTAAACTCAATTAAAAGTCCTGCCGTAAAGCTTAAAAGAACCATAATTAAAACCGGTGCACTAGACAAAAAGGTTTTCAAGCCATCCATAAGATTCATCTCCTACGATCAACACATCACTAGCGAGGGGAAATGGGAATTTCGCCTTCTTTGGCCGTTAATTCGCCTGAAAGAAGCTCTTTGGTTGCTGCCAATGGCCAAGCAAAACCAGTGAGCATAATTTTAAATGCCCGAGGGACATCAATGAGAATCTCTTTTTCTTCAGGCTTTTTCTCTTCTCTAATGGAAATCAGATAGGCACGACCTACCCAACCAATCCACCCAGCGATATAAAGGAACAAGATGCTGGGAATAAGAAAATCGCCGGCACGAGAAAGGCGGCCATCCACGACTAAGTGAGGCAATCCTTCCGGGCCGCATAGGGCTTGAGAATAGCGCTCAGCCCGTTTTTGCCCTGAATTGGGATCGGCAGTTGTGTTACGGAAGTTTTCCGCCCGTTGTTGGAACGCAGCGGATTCGCTACAGGGAGTAAGTTGGGAATTTCCTTCTGCCTGAGCGTTAGCAGGGCCGGCAAAGCCGAACAGCAGCGTTACTGACAGAATTAAAGCAAGCAGTCTTGGCATAAATGATTTCCTTTTGTTACAACTGAGTTTAGTTTCTTGTACAAAAGATAACGCAGCAAAACAACAGATACGTTAAGAACTAATCGTAACCTTGGATTGTTTTTGAGTAAAGTTAATATTACTAACCATACACAAATTCGTTTCTGTACCTAGCAATGTCAACCATCTTAGCTATTGAAACCAGTTGCGATGAGACCGGTGTCGCAATTGTTAAGAATCGTCACATTTTAAGTAACATTGTTGCATCCCAAATCGATCTTCATAAAACTTATGGCGGCGTTGTTCCGGAAGTGGCGTCTCGCCAACATTTAGAAGTGATTAATCCTTGTTTGGAACAGGCGTTGCAACAAGCCCAATTAGGCTGGGATAGTATTGATGGCATTGCCGTCACGGTTGCCCCAGGGTTAGTGGGCGCATTGCTAGTGGGATTAACCACAGCTAAAACGTTAGCCATTTTTCATAATAAACCTCTATTAGGCATTCATCACTTGGAAGGTCATATTTATGCCAGTTATCTCAGTGAACCGACCTTAGAACCGCCTTTTCTGTGCTTGTTAGTCTCAGGCGGACATACCAGCTTGATTGCCGTGCGCGGTTGCGGGGATTATACCATGCTGGGAGGAACGCGGGATGATGCGGTGGGAGAAGCGTTTGATAAAACCGCTCGCTTGTTAGGATTGGGTTATCCTGGGGGACCCGCCATCGATCGCGCCGCCGAATCGGGGAATCCCCATGCCTATTCTCTCCCCGAAGGGAAAGTCTCTCGTCCCGAGGGGGGCTATTATCCTTACGAGTTTAGTTTTAGCGGCTTAAAAACGGCAGTGTCGCGACTGGTCAAGGAATTAGAGGCCGAAGGCAATTTAGCCGTCAATGATTTGGCAGCGTCTTTTCAGGAGACAGTAGCGCGATCGCTGAGTGACCGTACCGTCGCTTGTGCCTTAGACCATCATTTGCCCACCATTGTTGTCGGCGGCGGGGTAGCAGCCAACCGGACATTGCGAGAAAAATTAACCCAAAAGGGAGAAGCCCAAGGATTGCGGGTGCATTTCCCTCCGATGAAACTGTGTACTGACAACGCAGCGATGATTGCCTGTGCCGGAGTCCAACATTACCAGCGCGATCAAATTTCACCCTTAACCCTCAGTGCCGCCTCTCGTTTACCCCTCACAGAGGTAAGCAATCTTTATCTTTCTACTGTGCAATGCTGAATTCAATTTGATATTAGTAGAAGAAGTCCTGAGTTGAAATTCGTCATTCACAGTCACCTCCTACTTCAGCCCTGAAACTTATCACTTTCCTCAACTGCAATGTCTACCCTTGTCATCGTTGAATCACCAACTAAAGCTCGTACCATCCGTCAATACCTCCCCAACGACTATCGTGTCGAAGCCTCCATGGGTCATGTTCGCGACTTGCCCTCTTCTGCCAAAGAAGTGCCAGCCGAGATTAAAGGAGAAAGCTGGGCGCGGTTAGGCGTTAATGTCGAAGAGGGATTTAAGCCGGTTTATGTTATTCCCAGCGACAAGAAAAAAGTGGTTAAAGAACTGAAATCGGCCTTAAAACAAGCTGACGAACTCATCCTTGCCACTGACGAAGATAGGGAAGGAGAAAGTATTTCTTGGCATCTCAAAGAAGTGCTCCAGCCCAAAGTTCCCACCAAACGGATGGTTTTCCACGAAATTACCCAAGAGGCGATTCAAAATGCCTTAAACGATTGTCGAGATGTCAACGATGACTTAGTGGAAGCCCAAGAAACCCGACGCATTTTAGACCGTTTATATGGCTATACTCTCTCCCCCCTGCTTTGGAAGAAAGTTGCCCGGGGCCTTTCAGCAGGACGCGTTCAATCTGTCGCAGTGCGTCTCATTGTGGAAAAAGAACGGGAACGACGGGCCTTCAAAAGCGGCAGTTATTGGGATTTAAAGGCCACCTTAGACCATCAAGACAGTGAATTTGAAGCGAAACTAATCAACCTTGGCGGCAAAAGACTGGCCACGGGCAGCGACTTTGACCCGAAAACGGGGAAAATTGCCAAAGGGCGCGATGTGGTTTTACTCAACGAAGCCGATGCCAATGCCCTGAAAGACCGCCTCAGCGATAAAACCTGGACGGTTAAACAAGTTGACGAACGTCCCAATACTCGCAAGCCCTCGCCGCCATTTACCACCTCTACGCTTCAACAAGAGGCTAACCGCAAATTAAATATCTCGGCGCGGGATACCATGCGGACGGCCCAAAGTCTGTATGAAAACGGTTATATCACCTATATGCGGACGGATTCGGTGCATTTGTCCCAACAAGCGATTAGCGCTGCGAGAAGTTGTGTCAGTGAAAAATACGGCGAAGAATACCTGAGTCCAAAACCGCGTCAATATAGCACGAAAAGTAAAGGTGCCCAGGAAGCCCACGAAGCGATTCGTCCGGCAGGAGAAACTTTCCGTTCTCCGCAAGAAACTGGGCTGCAAGGCCGCGAACTGGCCCTCTATGACCTCATTTGGAAACGGACGGTGGCTAGCCAAATGGCTAATGCCCAGTTAACCCAAATTACCGTTCATCTCACGGTAGAAGATGCCGAATTTCGCTCAACCGGCAAACGCATCGATTTTCCCGGCTTCTTCCGCGCCTATGTGGAAGGGTCAGATGATCCAGAAGCAGCGTTAGAAAACCAAGAAGTGATTCTACCGGAATTACATGAAGGGGATCATCCCAACTGTAAACAATTAGAAGCCCTTGGTCACGAAACGCAACCCCCTGCCCGTTATACGGAAGCTTCTCTGGTTAAAACCTTAGAAAAGGAAGGGATTGGACGACCCAGTACTTATGCCAGCATTATTAGCACCATTATCGATCGCGGTTATGTGCAGATGCGAGGCAATGCCCTTACCCCTACTTTTACTGCTTTTGCCGTCACTAGCTTATTAGAAGAATACTTCGCCGAATTAGTAGATCCTCGCTTTACTGCCCAGATGGAAGAAACTCTCGACCACATTGCGACGGGAGAAGCGGATTCTACTCCCTATTTAGAAGAATTTTATTTAGGAGATAAAGGTCTTAACACGCTGGTTGAAGAAAAGGAAAATGAAATTGACCCCAATACGGCAAAGGCCATTGACTTAGACAACATCGAAGCAACCGTTAAAGTCGGTTACTTTGGTCCCTATATTGAAACTGAAAATGACGACGGTGTGGTCAAGGCTTCCATTCCCCAAGACTTAACCCCAGCGGATCTGAACCCGGAACAAGTCGATGTTCTCATCAAACAAAAAACTCAAGGCCCCGATGAACTGGGAACTCATCCGGAAACGGGAGACCCGATTTATATTAAGGTAGGCAAGTATGGCCCGTATGTGGAATTAGGGGAACAAACTGAAGGCAATAAGAAACCGAAACGCTGTTCCATTCCAAAAGGGACAAAACCGGAAGATGTCACCCTAGAGATGGCAGTGAAGTTGCTATCGCTTCCGCGAGTTTTGGGAGAACATCCCGAAACCGGTGCCCCAGTCAAGGCAGCCATTGGCCCCTATGGTCCTTATGTTGTGCATGATCAGGGCAAAGACGGGAAAGACTATCGTTCTTTGAAAAAAGACGATGATGTTTTGACTGTCGGGTTAGATCGCGCGTTAGAACTCCTTGCCCAACCCAAAAAAGGCCGCGGCGGCAGTAAAAAAGAATTAATCAAGGAACTGGGCAATCATCCGGACAATGACAAACCCGTGAAGTTATACAAAGGGCCTCATGGTCCCTATGTCAATCATGGCAGAAAAAATGCCGGTCTCCCGGAAGGAGAATCTCCCGAAAATATTACCCTAGAACGGGCCGTAGAACTTTTAGCGGAAAAAAGCAAAAGCAAAAGTAAAACCGCTAGTACCAGTACAAAAAGTAAAAGCAGCAGTAAAAGCGGTACAAAAAGCAAAACTAGCAGTAAAAGTAAAACCAGCAGCAGCAAAACCAGTACCAAAAACAAAACTAGCAGCAATTCTGGCAAGAGTACCACTAGGAAAACCTCTAGCGGCAAAACCAAGACCACGAGTAAGAAAGAAACCGAGTAAGCATTAAGTGAGTCATTGGTCAAGATTAAAAATGTTGCTCAAATCGTGAGGAAATGACGAAAGTTACCATGAGAACAAATCATTCTCCTAGGATTTGGCATTAACAAATGACAAATGACCAATGACTAATAACCAATGACCATCCATGATTATTCGCAGTCCCAAACCTTGGCAAAACCCACGTTCTCGCATTACCTCAAAACGGTTATATTTCAATCGCCGTCAGTTTATTAAAAGTCTGATTGGGACGACGCTAGGGGCAAGTGCCCTTTCTCTGGCAGGCTGTCAAACATCCGATTCTGAACAAGCGGCGCTAAAAGAGACCCTGAAACAACCCAAAATTTCTCCTCTATCAACCAATCCCAAGTTTGCTTCTGTTAACCGTCCGGTTACGGATGAAATTCTAGCCGGAAGTTACAACAATTTTTATGAGTTTGGCGGGAATAAGTCAATTTGGTCTAAGGCACAAGACTTACCCACCGATAACTGGAAAGTAGAAGTCACCGGGTTGGTAAAAACCCCGAAAACCTATGATTTAGACGATATTAAAAAACAATTTCCCATTGAAGAACGGATCTATCGCTTTCGGTGTGTGGAAGCGTGGTCCATGGTATTGCCTTGGGTGGGCTTTCCCATGAAGGAACTGATTAAAGCAGTGGAACCGACTTCTCAAGCGAAATTTGTTCGTTTTACCTCCTTTTATGACAAGAAGGTGATGCCGGGACCCATGTTTCATTTTGGCGACCTGCCTTGGCCTTATACCGAAGGATTGCGCATCGAAGAAATGGCCAATGAATTAGCCTTTTTTGCCATTGGGATTTATGGCGAGGAACTGCCGAAACAACATGGGGCGCCGATACGGGCAGTTTTACCCTGGAAATATGGGTTTAAAGGGGCCAAATCGATTGTCAAAGTGGAATTTTTAGCAGAACGCCCAGCCACCTATTGGAATACGCTCATGCCCAATGAGTATGGGTTTATTGCCAATGTTAACCCGAATGTGCCCCATCCCCGTTGGTCACAAGCAACAGAAAAGTTTATCAGCGATGGACCGGATTTATCTTGGGAAATTAAGGAAACCCAGTTATATAACGGATATCAAGCGTACGTGGCGGGATTATATGACGCCAAAAAAACTTAATCATGTCCCCTAGGTTTGCCTTTCTTTTGCGTCTTCCTTCAAATCGCAAATCAACAAATGGGGATAAACGTTGCCGGTTTCCACAATCCGTTCGTGATGAATTTGAAATGTTCCTAATTTGTAAATGAGTTTTTTAAACAACCGGTGTCCTTTTCCTACTAATAACACGAGACGACCGCCTGGTTCTAAAACATTTGCCGCGCCTTCCAGCAATCTGAGATACAAGCGGAAAAAGTCGATTTCCGGCCCTAAGTGCATCCCGTAAGGGGGATTAGTAACAATCGCGCGAAAGTAGTTAGGAGGATAACCTTCTTCTAAATCTCTGGCATCAAGCTGCTTGAGATGCACCCGATGGGACAGGCGATTGGCTTCCATGTTGGCTGTTGCCCCTGCTACTGCTTCCTGACGGCGATCGCTGCCATAAAGTTCCAAATCGGGAAACACCGTCCCTGCCTCAATCAAAATCGTACCGGAACCGCAAAAGGGATCTAATAAACGACCCTCTCCTTCTAATTCACACAAATGCAACAACCCATAGGCCATGGTGGTTTTGATGGTAATGCGCGGCAGCCAAACTTTTTGATGTCGCCGACTCAGAGAATAATTCGTCAGTTGCAGGCTGACTAAACACAAGTTATCGAAAATATCGACCCTGACATTGACATCAGGATCATTTAAATTCACGGCTTTGCCATAGCGTTCCACTAACGCCGCACCGGCAATTTGTTGCACTTCCATACTATTAAACAAATGCTGGCCGCTTCGTTTGGTGGTAACGCGAAACTCCTTAGCCGATTCCATTTCCGGAATGTCCAATGCCATTAATTCCTGATAAATTTGATCGAGAAAATCCATCCCCGGCGATTTGTAAAACGGATAAAGATGGCGCATAATATGGAATACCGATCGCGCCTGAAACGCCACGTCTTCTAACTTGGGATCGGAACTTTCCACAAAAATTTGTCCGTCCAAATTAAAGGGTTTGCGTTGGAGGGTTGCAATTTCACATCCTGCTTTCGAGGCTTTCTCGCGGAACTCTTGTTCTAGTACATCTTCCATTCCAGGATTGGCGGTTAAACGCAATTGGGTCATGTTGATGTTGGTAGAAACTCCAGAATTCCCATTTTAGCGTGACTGAGAAAGGCAAAGAATTATAATTTGCTAGGTTGAAAAATAAAGCTCAAACGTGTCCCATGATGCTACCGGTTAAAGACGCAGAAAATCTGATCCTAAATCATGTTCAAGCCTTAACGGAAACCGAACCTGTCAGTTTAGACGCGGTTGCCGGCAGAGTTCTCGCCACCCCTGTCAGCAGCAACTTAGACTATCCCCATGAGGATAATTCGGCGATGGATGGGTATGCAGCGCGATCGCGCGACTTAACTGAAGCAAGTCCCGATCAACCGGTGACCCTAGAAGTAGTGGAAGAAATTCCGGCAGGAGTTCCCCCGCATCAGACGTTAAAAACCAAACAAGCAGCGCGCATTTTTACTGGCGGGGTGTTGCCCATTGGGGCCGATACCATTATTATGCAAGAAGAAACGGAACGGGAAGGGGATCGGGTAACCGTTTTTTCCGCACCGACGCCTGGGCAATTTGTTCGCCAACAAGGGAGTTTCTATCAAGCGCAACAACCGTTGCTTCCTTCCGGCATTACAGTCGGCGCCCCAGAATTGGCAATTTTAGCGGCAATGCAATGTCGGGAAATTTCCGTTTATTGTCGGCCGCGGGTCAGTATTTTTTCCAGCGGCAATGAACTCATTACCCCGGATCAAACCTTGCAACGAGGGCAACTGGTGGATTCCAACCAATATGCCCTAACCGAGTTGGTGAAAGCCCAAGGCGCCATTCCCATTCCTTTAGGGATTATACCGGATGAGCGAGAGTCATTAAAGCGCGCGATCGCGCAAGCCATTTCGTCTTCGGATTTCGTCATTTCCACCGGCGGCGTTTCCGTGGGGGATTATGATTACATTGAGCAAATTTTAAGGGAATTGGGGGGAGAAATTCAGATCAATTCTGTCGCGATTAAACCGGGAAAACCTCTAACCTTTGCGACATTTCCCAACTGTTATTATTTTGGCTTGCCAGGAAATCCCGTTTCTGCCCTGGTCACATTTTGGCGATTTGTGTCTCCTGCCCTCAAAAAGTTATCGGGACAAACTAACAATTTGCAACCCAGTTTTATTAAAGCCAAAGCCGAACAAAAACTCCAAGGAAATGGGAAACGAGAAACTTATTTATGGGGACAATTAGAAACAGTTGCTGGCGAATATAAGTTCCATGTTGCAGGAGGCAGTCATAGTTCTGGAAACTTGATCAATCTTGCCCAAACCAACGCCTTAGCGGTAATTCCAGTTGGTGAAACCATCATTTCGCCCCAAGAAATGGTGGAAGTAATGCCTATTGAATAATTATTGAAAGCCATTATTTTGCAATCAAAATACAAAACTTGAAACGAACTCAGTCAGTTCTTTTATCTTAAGAGGTCAAGATGGTAAAGATACCCACGAGTCCAGAAATTGATACCTTATCCATTGAATTGCCAAAGACGATCGCGCTATAAGATGAAAGAATATCTCGATAATGGTGCGAGATTGGGCTGGTTGATCAATCCCCAACCAAGACAAGCAGAAATCTACCGGCAGGGTCAGAAAAAGGAAGTGTTGGCAAATCCAAGTGAGTTATTCGGTGAACAAGTATTGCCGGGATTTGTTTTAAATTTAGATCGGCTATGGCATTAACGCCAGCAGGAATTGCAACGAGCCTCATTTCTGAAAAGCTAATTGTCCGTTAGAGTAGACGCTAAGTTGCTTGGAAGGAGTGTTGCTTGTTGTCTAAAAAGAAGCTAAATCCCTTACAATATCTGAAATCTGTAGCGCGATCGCAGATCCGAAGTCCGGCTTATCGGGTCATTTTAACCATTGCTAATTACAACCGGCGCTTGCTGTTAATTGCCTTCAATGCCAATTTGCTATCAGCAATTTTTGAAGGCACAACCTTTGGTGTAATTTTTCTCGCGTTGCGTGTTCTGGAAAAAGGATCGCTGGCTGATGTAGAGCGACTGAATTGGCTAACCCCTTATGTGGAAAATTGGGGTCAAGGGCAACTTTTTATTAGTTTAATTGGACTCGCCATTGTCATGCAGTTTGTGCGCAGCGGCTTGAGGTATTTAGCGACGGTAAGTGCGGGGTATTTGAAGGCACGAGTGCGAGCGCAAATGATCGCGCAGGTGTTTCGGCAGATTATGTCGCTGAGTTTTGCTTGTGCTAGCAACTATAAGGTGGGAGATTTAACAGAATATGTGCAGAATGCTCAGCGCGCCGTCAATATCGAATTAGAGCAATGGAATCAATTATTGGTCAATACTTTAGTAATCATTGCCTATGTAGTGGTATTGATGAGCATTTCCCCGTTATTGTCAGTGGTTGCCATCATTTTGGGAGCCGGGTTAGTGGCAACGCAACGCTATCTGATTCCGCGCATTAAAAGCATCTCGCGAGAAGTAACCCAAGCAACGGTCGCCATTACCAAACAAATTGTGGAAAATATCCAGGGGTTGCGCTTAGTTCACAGTTTTGGCAAACAACGGCAATCGATTGGGCAGGTTCATCAACTCACTGGGGAATTAGTGCCTTTAATGCAAAAGCAGGAGCGTTTCACGAAAGTTACCGAACCCCTGAATCAATTCCTGACAATTTCCACCGTGGGCGGACTATTAATTTTAGGGTTTATTGTGTTGCGCAATCAACAAGCGTTGCTAATTCCGGCGCTGTTTACCTTTATTACTGCTCTAAATCGCTTATCGTCTCAATTGGGAAATTTTGCTGGCGTTTTGAATACCCTCGCCAATAACTCGGGGCGGATGGATCGCTTGAATGAGATTTTAACCCCAGAAGATAAACAATGGGCACGATTTGGCGGTCATGAAATCTTTACTGGGTTAAGGGACAAAATTCAATTTGAACAAGTAACGTTGCGCTATGATACCAGCCAAGCCCCAGCCCTGACAGATATCAATTTTGTGATGCCGAAAGGAACAGTGACAGCATTAGTGGGCGGTTCTGGTGCTGGGAAGTCTTCCCTTGCTGATTTATTGACGGGATTATATGAACCTAGTGCAGGAACAATCGCTATTGATGGGGTGAACTTACGGAAATATAGTCTGGAAAGTTGGTGTCAGCAGATGGGTGTCGTTAGTCAGGATACCTTTATTTTTAATCACCCGATTGTTGAAAATATCCGGTATGGCAAGCCAGAAGCAACAGAAACGGAAGTGATGGAAGCGGCAAAAGAAGCGCAAGCCCATGAGTTTATTACGGCATTGCCCCAAGGGTATCAAACTGTCGTCGGGGAACGGGGTTATCGCTTGTCTGGCGGGCAACGGCAACGGATCGCGCTAGCAAGAGCAATTTTGAAGCAACCGGACGTGTTAATTTTAGATGAAGCCACCAGTGCCTTGGATAGTTATTCTGAACAATTGGTGCAACAGGCGTTGGCAATGTTTCAACAAGATCGAACGGTTTTGGTGGTGGCGCATCGCTTATCTACCATTACCGGGGCAGATCAGATTTTGGTATTAGAACAGGGAGAAATTATTGAACGGGGAACGCATCAGGAATTATTGAGTCGAGGAGAACGCTATGCCCATTATTGGCAGTTGCAAGTGCAGCAAGGA
>JBDGQV010000057.1:0-2490 GCA_042218725.1 Halothece sp.
AAACTTGCTTGCTTAATGAGCCTATTAACCATTGGTATTGTCGAAACAATGATGGTTCAACCAGCAAAGGCTCACTCAGCTAATCAAACTTTAACTCAGTTTGAAAAAAATCAGGAATTAAATCAACTGCTTCGAGAAGGAAAAAAATTAGTCGATCAAGGGAAATTATCGGAAGCTCTTTCTCGTTATCAACATGCCAAAACCTTAGATCCAAAAAATCCGCGAATTTTTTCAGCAATTGGCTATTTACAAGCCAAACAAGGAAACTTTTCTAAAGCTATCCCTGCTTGGAAACAGGCTGTGGCACTTGCACCGGATAATTCCGAGTTTCATTATGCCCTTGCTTATAGTTTAGCTAATAATGAAAATTATGCTGAAGCGGCTTCTGCTTACCAAAAGACAGTAGAACTTGATGAGGATAATGTTCAAGCTTATTTTGCCCTAAGCCTGATGCAAATTCAACAAAAAAATTATGAGCAGGCGTTGCAAACGATTAATCAACTCCTTCAAGTTTCTCCTAATTATACTTCAGCAAAACGTCTTAAGGGAATAATTTTACTCAAGCAAAAACGTTTTTCGGAAGCGAAACCAGTTTTATTAGAAGTTAGTCAATCAACGCCTAATGACGCAACAATTCAACTAGCTTTAGGAATAACATGGTTAAATCTTGAACAAGTTTCAAACGCAATTGATGCTTTCAAAAAAGCAGCGCATCTTGAACCAGATCGCAGTGGCAAGATTCATCTTCAAATTGGGCGAATTTTAGAAACAGAAGGAGATATAGAAAAGGCATTAGAAGCCTATGAAGAAGCAGTTGAATCTAAACCGAATTTAGTAGAAGCCCGAAAAGCGATCGCGGATATTTTTTTAGAACAAAAAGAAACATTGATGGCAATTGTTAACCACCGTCAAGTATTAGAACTGGATCCTGATAATGCTAACTCCTATTACCATTTAGGTTTGGCACTACGCGATCGCGGTCGCATTAAAGAAGCGATTGCTAATCTAAAACAAGCTCTCACTCTTTATCAACAACAAAATCAATTGGAAGCAGTAGAAACGATCAAATCAATCTTGCAAAATTTAACGCCTAGTAATCCTTTATGACATTTGATTATCCGAAACAACAGACTGAAACCCATTCCATTTCTCTTCTACTGATTATTTTAGGGTTACGGAGTATCTTATTTGTCATCGAATTCCTCGCCGGTTGGCAACTGCATAGTCTTTCTTTGCTTGCGGTTGCCGGTCATTTATTTGTGGATATGGTTTCGATTTTAATTGCACTTCTAGCAAGCAGTCTAGCTAAAAATTGGCCAAACGCTAAGGAAAAAATGGAGGCTTGGGGAGCATTAATTAATGGACTCTTATTATTGGCAATTGCAGGGTGGATTGGAAGCAATCTCTTGAATAACGAAGACTCCCTCGCGGAAGAAGCATCTTTCCCGTTACTCGGCATCGCTTGTTTCGGATTAATCATTAAAGCGATCAGTGCCAATTTACTCTACAATCCAAGCCACCATAACTTAAATTTACGGGGAATTTTCTTTCACGCGATCGCGGATGCCGTAAATTCCTTAAGTCTGATTATTGCTTTCTTCGCCATTTTCTTTTTTGGCTGGTTATGGGTCGATCGAGCGGCTAGTCTTGGCATTATCTGTTTTATGGTTGTTAGTGCTGCTTTTTTACTACGGGAAAGCGTCTTTAAAATTCAAAATTCCTGATTAATAATCATCCTCAATTTTCTTCGCTGAATTTAGCTGGATTGACTTTGGGAATGCTAGTTAGACATCGCATAGGAATTTTAGGGAAACTTTAACTTTTATCCCCTTTTCTGCTGTTGTAACAATATTTGAGAAACGAGAGCCAAAATTGGCAATTCAATTAAGGGTCCCACCACTAAAGCCAGGGAAATTAACGGTCGGTGTGAAAATGCTGAAGTCGCGATCGCGAGGGCAACTGGCGAATTACGTGCCAAGGTCGTACAACTGAGACAAGCCAGTTGGGGGTAAGAGAACTGGAAAAAACGACCTAGCCCTTGAATGAGAACAAAGTTGAGACTATAAAACAGGGCAAGTGTGGGCAATAATTGTAGGAGAATTGCCGGCTGTTGCAAAATCACACCCCCCTCCGCTGCAAAAATTGCCGCGATCGCGCCGTTTAGGGCAAATAGCTGTCCAGTTTCCACACGCTTGAGCAAAATTTGCCATGACTCCTCATCCCATTTCTCTCCTAGAATGTATCGTGTCACCATCGCCAATCCTAATGGCAACAGGAACACAAAAATAATACTCATCAAAAGGGGAGTTGGCGCTAAATTGACCAATGATCCCCCTAATCCCCATAGATAAATCGGTAACAGCACCAGTTGCAAAATCGCATTCAGAGGAAGTAGGGCACTTGCTAAAGCTACATCTCCTTTTGCAATGCCTGTAAATACCAAATACCAGTCAGTGCAAGGAGTAACTAGCAACATTAGTAATCCTAAGC
>JBDGQV010000058.1:0-3398 GCA_042218725.1 Halothece sp.
CCAGACGATCTAGAAATTAATGAATACAGGGAGACTCAACCTAGGCAATGGCTTAATCAAAGTATCGGCATTAACGTGACTGGTCTCCCGCTTGTTCAGGAAGTGTTAAACACCGGAAAAGGTAAAGCTGGGGTGCAATTAATAAACAGTAAACAGTTGGAAAAGTTGGGGCTGGCTCAACAAGCTGCCATTGGCATTCGTCCACAACCAAAGGAGCAGGCGGGGTTGCCAGAAGAACAACAACCATTTCCCGAGGGCACCTATAATATTGAACAAGGCAAAATCGGGATGGCCCTGCTTGCCGTAGAACCAATTATCCGCAATGGTCAATTGGTAGGGACTGTCATCCAAGGTCGTTTGCTCAACCGGGACTATGAAATTGTTGATAACATTAAATCGGAAACGGAAGCTGACACAGTTACCATCTTTGCCCAAGATTGGCGCATTAGTACGAATGTGCCTTATAAAGATACGGGAACCCGAGCCATTGGCACGCGCGTTTCTAGAGAAGTGGCGAAGAAAGTTTTAAATCAAGGAGAAAGGTTTTTCGGGACAGCCAATGTTGTTGATCGGACATTGTTTACTGCCTATTCTCCCATTAAAAACAGTAAGGGGGAGATCATTGGTATCAGTTACGTTGGTGAGCCGCAGCAAGAAATTAATAAAGCACTTGCAACAGCAACTCGCAATGATTACTTGATTGGTGGCATTATTTTGCTGATTGGCGGTGGTGCTGCTGTGTTGATTTCTCGTACCTTCTCCACACCAATTCAACGGTTATCCGGCTTTGCCAGAGAAGTGGGAAGCGGCAATTACAACCTACGGATGCAAGGCACGAACCGTCAGGATGAACTAGGCGTCCTTTCTCAAGACTTAAACCGCATGGTTGCCAACTTAGAAAGAACCCAGAACCAACTCCGTCAGGATGCGGCCGAAAACAGTTTCTTAGCCCGGTTAGCGAGTACCACGGTTACCGATTCGGAAAGTGTTACTAGCCTGGCTGATCAAGCAGTGGGTGAAACCCGGGAGTTGCTGCAACTCGATCGCGTGGTGGTTTATCGTTTCCAAGACGATGGCAGCGGCTACATTGCCAACGAATCTGTTGCCGAAGGATTAATCCCTGCCAAACAGCGAGAAATGAAAGACCCCTGTATCCCAGAAGAAATCCGTCAAGCCTATTTAGAAGGCCGGGTGGTTCCCACCACTGATGTACTGAATGCTGGCTTTCATCCGGATCACTTGCAACTGATGAAAGACTTGCAGATTCGCGCCAATTTAGTTGTGCCCATTGTCGTGCGGGAAAATCTGTATGGGTTGCTGATTGCTCACAATTGTCAAGAACCCTACCAATGGCAACAGCGAGAAATTGACTTGTTGCAACGGGTTGCCGTGGAAATTAGCGGGGCGCAAGAACGGGTCAGTTTCTTGGAAGACTTGCAAACTGCAGAAGAACAACAACGGCAAGAGAAAGAAAAACTGCAAAAACGCGCCTTAGACTTGCTGATGGAGGTTGATCCGGTTAGTAAAGGGGATTTAACGATTAATGCCAGTGTTACCGAAGACGAAATTGGTACAGTGGCGGACTCCTATAACTCTACCGTGGAAAGTTTGCGGCGCATTGTCGGGCAGGTAAAACAAGCCGCTAAAGCTGTGGGCGATACCACCGCCAAAAACGAAGAACAAGTTCAGGAATTGTCGCAAGGGGCGTTGAAACAATCGGAAGAAATTGAAGCTGCCCTGCAACGGATGGAAGCCATGAACCAATCCATTAATGCGGTTTCGGAAAACGCCGCGGAAGCGGAAAGCGCCATTCAAAAATCGGCAGAAACGGTAAAAGCTGGGGATGATGCGATGAACCGCACCGTTGATGGGATTGTTTCGGTACGAGAAACTGTTGCTGAAACCTCGAAAAAAGTGAAGCGCTTAGGGGAATCATCCCAGAAAATTTCACAGGTGGTTAACCTGATTAGCAATTTTGCCGACCAAACCAACTTGCTTGCCTTAAACGCCTCCATTGAGGCCGCCCGTGCCGGAGAACAAGGACGGGGCTTTGCTGTGGTTGCCGACGAAGTCCGAGCATTGGCGCAACAGTCTGCTGATGCCACATCTGAGATTTCCAGCTTGGTGGATCAAATTCAAACCGAAACCAATGAAGTGGTCACGGCCATGGAACAGGGAACAGAACAGGTGGTCAGCGGTACCCAGTTAGTCGAAGAAGCGCGATCCAACCTGAATCAGATTACCGAAGTATCCAACCAAATTAACGAGTTGGTGGCCAAAATTGCGGAAGCGGCGAGAACGCAGTCGGCAGACTCGGAACAGGTGAATGAGACGATTCAAGCAGTAGCCGCGATCGCGCAACAAACTTCAGAAAGTGCCACTCAGGTATCCGATTCCTTTAAAGAACTGCGAAAAACAGCGCAAAACTTAGAACAGAACGTGGAACAGTTCAAAGTTGAGTAATCAGTTACCAGTTACCAAAGGACAAATAACAAATAAAAATCTATGTCTCTTGATCCAGAAACGCGCGACCAAGCCTATAACTTCTTTGTTGCGGAAGCCCCAGAACTCTTGCAAACCATTGAGTCAGGCATTTTAACCCTGCGAGAAGAGTATAGCACGGCGAAAGTGCATGGCATTATGCGATCCGCCCACTCTATTAAGGGAGGGGCAGCTGGTGTCGGTTTAGAGGGCATCAGCGCGATCGCGCACCGGTTGGAGGATATTTTCAAAGCCCTGTATCACGCGGAAGATAAAATTACGCCTGAATTTGAACGCAAACTGCTACAAGGGTATGATTGCCTGCAAAAACCTCTCACTGAACAAATTGAAACCGGCAGTTACGATGCCGAAAAAGCGGTAGAAGAAGCGGAAAGCATTCTCGCTGACATTGAAGCCGACTTAGGGGAGGCCATGGAACGGGGAAATGATTATATCCCTGGTTCCCAAGATTTAGGGGTGGATATGGCTTCTTCCATTTTTGAAGTGGATGTGGAACAGGGGTTAGATCATTTAAGAACCGTCATTCAAAATCCCCATCAGTATGAAGTGCAGGGAGAAGTTCGTGCCCAAGCCGAAGTCTTTAATGGCTTAGCCGAAATTGTGGGTTCCAACCAGGTGGGAGACATTGCTAACTGCGCGATCCAAGGCTTAGAAAATTATCCCGACGCCGCTGTCACAATTGGCCAATTAATGGTGACAGACTTAGAAGCAGTACGACATGCCTTCTTAAATCGGGAAGATCCACCGGCAGACAAACCATCTCCAGAATTAGCCGCCTATACGCAAACGGCATCTTCATCTGAAGCAACCACCGAGGAAAGTGTTGCTAGCGCTGATGATATTTTCGGCAGTGCAGAAGAAAGTGAGGAAGTGACTGTCAATGCTGATGACATTTT
>JBDGQV010000058.1:3498-4768 GCA_042218725.1 Halothece sp.
TTTTCGGCAGTGCAGAAGAAAGTGAGGAAGTGACTGTCAATGCTGATGACATTTTTGGCAGTACGGAAGAAACCGAGGAAGTAGCTGTCAACGCCGATGATATTTTCGGCAGTACGGAAGACAGTGAAGAACCCTCTGTTGATCACACAGAAGAAACAGACAATGCCCCCGAAACCGTGGAAGAAGCGGTAGAAGCCATCAATGAAAACTTTGAGGAATTACCGCAGGCAGAAAGCTTACCCACCCCTCCCATTCCCTCACAGGAGGAACCAGAACAACCTGCTGCCCCGCAACCTGCTGCCAAAAAATCCCCTGGCGCTTCCTCAAAACCCTCTATCCGCGTGGATGTGGACCGGTTGCAGGCCATGGATAATCAGTTAGGGGAATTAGTGATTCAACGGAATACCCTTGCTGTACAGAATGAACAACTGAAACGGGAGTTGAGAGAACTCCTCAATCGCTTCTCTCGCTTTCAAAACTTAGTGGGGCGCTTGCAAGAATTTTCCGATAAAGAAGTCATTCGCCAAAGCAATCAAGACAGTTCTTCTTTACAATCCACCACCACCCATAAAAACGACACAGAACGCCCTGTCGGAGAATTGAGCGATCAACCCGAATCCGTTCTAAATCTGGATTTTGACAGTTTAGAACTAGATCAATACGGGGCACTTAATGCCACCTTGCAAGAACTGTTAGAAGAAAACGCCCAAATCGAAGAATCTGTGGGAGACGTTTCTCTGTTTGTTCAACAATCTGAGCAAACCTTGCAGGGACAGCGTAAAATGTTGGATCAGTTGCGGGATGAATTAATCTGGGCGCGGATGTTGCCCTTGAGCAATATTCTAGACCGCTTTCCCCGCATTTTACGAGACTTTTCCTATCAGTATGACAAACCCACCCATCTCAGTTTAGAAGGCACTGGGGTTAGAGTGGATAAAAATGTGTTAGAAAAACTCTATGATCCTCTTACTCACTTAGTTCGCAATGCGTTTGATCATGGCATTGAATCGCGGCAAACCCGACAAGAAGCTGGGAAACCCGAAGAAGGAGAAATCGCCATTCGCGCCTATTATCAAGGCAATCAAACGGTAATTGAAGTGGCTGATGATGGATCGGGGATTAACCTAGAAGGGGTCAAAGAAAAAGCCCTCAATACCGGGTTAGTGACGGAAGAACAGGCGGAACGCTTCTCAGCCGAACGACTGTATAATTTATTATTTGAGCCGGGATTTTCCACGGCAAAACAAGTCAGCGATTTATCCGGGCGCGG
>JBDGQV010000058.1:4868-18642 GCA_042218725.1 Halothece sp.
TATTTGAGCCGGGATTTTCCACGGCAAAACAAGTCAGCGATTTATCCGGGCGCGGCGTGGGCTTAGACGTGGTGCGCGATCAAATTCGAGAATTAAAAGGCACCATTAGTTTACGTTCGGAATCGGGGAAAGGGACGACCTTTGTTCTTAGTTTGCCCACAACCCAGTCCATGGCGAAGTTATTGATTATTTTAGTGGACACCACTGTCTGGGCGTTACCCTCTGATAATATTGAACAAATTATTGTTCCCACTTCCGAACAGATTAAATATACCGGCAATCAACGCTTTCTCTGGTGGAATGACGAAGCCCTTCCCATTGCTTCGCTTAGTGAGTTATTGGATTATAATTGTCCCGTGCCTCCTGCCTCGCCGGACTTGCAATCGCTTGGGGCAGTTTCTCGACCGCAATCTCAAGCCCGTCCTTTACTAATTTTAAGACGAGGCGAACAGCGCTATCCCTTAGAACTGGATCGCGTGATTACTGAACAAGAATTAGTCATTAAATCCTTAGGAAGCGCGATCGCGCCGCCGCAATATGTCTCAGGGTGTACGATTTTAGGGGATGGTAAAATTGTCCCGGTTATGGATGTGTTTGCCCTGCTGGAATCAGTTCAACAAACCTCGCAATCTTCCACTGTCAGCACGACTCCCACCCGTTCCCTTGCCAGTGAAACGCCCACGATTCTCGTGGTGGATGATTCGGCGACCCAACGTCAAACCTTAACCTTTTCCTTGCAACGGGCAGGGTATCAAGTCTTGCAAGCCGGAGATGGGCGAGAAGCGATTTCTGTTCTGGAACGCCATCCCGATACCAATCTCGTCATTTGCGATATTGAAATGCCCAACTTGAATGGGTTTGAGTTTCTCCGGTATCGCCGTCAAGATGAGACTTTGAACCAAATTCCGGTCATTATGCTAACCTCTCGCAGCAGCGAAAAACATCGCAAATTGTGTGAATATCTTGGTGCGAGTCACTATTTCACAAAACCGTATTTGGAAAAAGAATTTATCAATACCATTCAAGAAACCATGACTGATTCAACAACCCAGGAATAAGCTATGACGATGAAAACTGCCCAAACTGCTTCCAATACCACCTTGCGCGTCGTGACGTTTCCTGTGGGAAAGCTAACCTTATCCGTTCCCATTCAGTCGGTATATCGCGTGTTATCCCAAGTTCCAGTTGAAGGCAGCGGCGAGAGAGGGGTGGGCATTGCCCATCTTGAAGATTATGAGTTAACCGTATTCGACTTAGAATATCAACTGTTTACGAAAGCCCAGGAAGAAGCGATTCAAGCCCCTGCCGGAAGTCATATTATTGTTGTTCAAAGCAACAGTGAAGTCCTCGGGTTGCTGGTGAAACAAGCCCCCGCCTTAATGAACCTGCCGCGCGATCGCGTTCGGGTATTGCCATCATCTTATCGCAAAGCAGACACCCTGAGTTTTTGTTCTCATGTCGCAGTTTTAGAACAACAAGAACAAACCGTAACTGTCTTCCTATTAGATGTGGAAAAATTACTGCCAAACTAGCTTTTGAAACCAATGACCAATGACTAATGACTGTCATTCCCGGTTCATACTTTCAGCTTTTTAATAATTTCCAAATCATCTTGATGTTGCGGATCCCAGTATTCTGGCAGGAGACAACTATATTCGACACCCATTTTCGCCGCCATCTCATCACTGTACTTCACCACCCAATAGTTCTGGCGCGGTTCGAGAACTGACTCGCCGCTAACGCAACACTTAAAATTGTGGGCCGCTAAATCGGTAACAATTTCATGGGATAGTTCAGCCAGTTCCGGATAAGTCGATTTCGCTTCGACTGCCTTGGTTCCTGCCTTGATCGCGCGATCGGTATCCATTTTAATTGACTCCTATTTAAATTCCTGTATTATCTGGTTCAAGATCTTTAAAGCTTTGGAAAACTTTATTCCACTAATAACCCATTTTCCTGAGAGATAACCTCCCCACCAGATCAGAGATTCCGGGAAAAGATCATGCCTAATCGTCCACTTTTGCTAAAACGATAATCTTAATCTAAGAGGGGTCATTAATGAGTTCCTGTATCCCAATGGAGGAAATATTAGCATGAGTAAAGAAAAAAAGACTTGTTGCAATTGCAACTACTTTCTCTCTTCGAATCAGGGGCAAGTCTGCAACGCGCTATATGCCATTGCCGACATTCCGATTAGCACTCTCAATGAAACGAGCTATTGTAATGAACAACACTGGGAACCCAGAGAAGATCGGATCGTGGTTCCTGGGTTAACCTATCAAATCGTGATTAATGAGGAACAAAATGGGCGCAATACAGAGATTGTGAGTAATATTGAACTGCCCGAGGAAAACGAAAGACCGGCATTCAACCAGGAAAGAACAAAAGTAAACTTGAAACGAGTTATCAGCCAGTTTTGGTTGATTTGCTCAATTGTCCTCGCGATCGCGTTAATTTGGCTAATGCTTCTCCCTTGAATTCTGCTACTGTAAAAGTCAAAGTTTTGGTTACAGAATCAATCGACAAGACAAGGAGAAACAAACGTCATGGCATCAACGAATTTAGAATCCAACTTGACTCTGGGATGTATCGGCACCGGCGGCGTCATGATGAGCGGCATGGCCAAAAATCTTTTATCTGCCGGTCATAAGGTCTTAGCTTACAATCGTACCCCGGAACGCTCCAATCATCAATCTGTTCTGGAAGCCGGCGCCATTCCTGCTGAAACCATTGAAACGGCAGTCAAAGACGCTAATTTGATTCTCATTTGTGTCTCTGACATTGGAGATGTGGAAGAAGTTACCAATGAAATTGTGAAATTTGCCCCCACAGGAACCCTTATTATTGATTTAAGTACTATTGGACCCGCAGCGTCTGAGCGAATCGGCAAATACCTGCAAAGTGAAGGATTTCGTTTCTTAGAAGCGCCCGTTACCGGCGGCGATCAAGGGGCAAAAAACGGCACCTTAACCATTATGGCAGGCGGCAATCGCCAAGATTTTGAGGATGCTTTACCAATTTTAGAAACCATTGGCAAGAAAGTGGTTCATTGCGGTGAACTAGCCTCTGGTCAAGCCCTAAAACTGGTTAATCAGATTCTGTGTGCCCTTTATCAAGTGGGAATCAGTGAAGCCTTACAATTTGCTGATCGCAAAGGCGTTGATGCCAATGCCGTCATTGATGTTTGCGGTAGCGGTGCTGCCGGAAGTTGGGCATTAACCAATCTGGGTCCCCGGATTATCAACGACGATTTTTACAATGGATTTCCCATCCAGCACATGCTAAAAGATTTACGCCTCGTTAGTGAAGTCATGGGAGATAGCAAAAGTGATTATCCAGGCGTTCAATTGGCTTTTGAGTTGCTGGAAAAAGCGGCGAATGCTGAAGCAGATGCCCCGAAACAAGGAACGCATGCCTTAATTAAGGCGTATCGCGATCAATAATGACCATAAAAAGCGCTAGCCCAAATGGGCTGGTGTTATTGATAAGAATTTGTCAAACAATAACGGTATGACTGAATTTAAAAGAGAAATGAATCATTATTTTTATTGGACCACTTGTTTTTTATCTACCCTCTTCACAACACTAATTATACCAGAAACTACGTTAGCAGAAAATACAAAATGTTCAAACTTTTGGATTAATCCGGCAACCGGTAAAAAAGAATGTTTAAATCATCGGATTCCATCTCCTGAAGCAGATAATACTAATTCCAATAATTCAGAGCAAAGTAATAATGAAAATCCGAAATCAGCGAAAGAGTATTTTGTTCAAGGCAAGATTCATTACCAAAAAGGAGAAATTATTAAAGCAATTGAAGACTATACCAAAGCCATTGAGGCTGATTCTAATTTTACAGCAGCGTATAATAAACGCGGACTCGCTCGCATGAAACAAGGACAGTTCGATCAAGCGATACAAGATTTTAATCAAGCCATTCGAGAACATCCCAGTTCTGTGAAGGCTTATAACAATCGCGGGTTTGCTTTCTTTCAAAAAGGAAATTATCAGCAAGCTATCAAAGACTATAATAAAGCAATAGATATTAATCCCAATTATGCTGAGTCTTACAATAATTTAGCAGTTGTTTATAAAAGACAAGGCCAGTTAGACAAAGCAATCAGCCAAATGACAAAAGCTATCCAAAATAATCCGAATACTGCCTATTTTTATCGCAATCGAGGAATGATTTGGAAACAACAGAATCAATTAGAAAAAGCTGCTAAAGATTTAGAGAAAGCCATGACTCTTTATCAAAATCAAGGCAGGCGTCGAGCGGCTCAAGCAATCAAGGAAATTTTAAGTGAACTTCGTTAAAATTACTCCCACTCATTCAATTGCCCTAACCAATTTTCCATTAAGGCTCGAACATTTTGACGGCGAGTTTCAAAGGTTGCAGCTAACCAAATTAAACTGATTCCCACGGCTAATCCAATCATCCATTTCAAAAGAGGATACTCAAAAATTAAAATTCCTAGCTGATAAGTGGCATTGAGTAAAAAGGTAATGGTTCCCATATACAAAAAGGCACGTACTTTTACTGCCAGTCCAATTAAAAGAATGATTAAGCTTATAATTCCCGGAATTAGCCCAGTTTCTAAATGACTTAACACGGCAACTAAGCAAATAATTCCTGTGCCGAAGCAACGCCAAATATGACGAAGAGACCGTTGATTGCCATTGCGAAAGATGGGATCAAATTGTGCAAAGTAGAGAATCGTTAAAGCAATTGGAAAAACATACCATAGCGGATCGCCCAATTGAAATTGCCATGCTAATCTGATGGTAAATCCCGTTAAGAAGATGACACTGATATAGCTGTAGCGTACTTGTTGTTGGAAAAATGTTGGAACCAGATAAAAAGCAGCTGCAAACAAATAATTAATCGGATATTGATTAATCGGATCTTCTAGAATTACAATAATTGGCAATAGTAATGCAACAATTTGCCAAGGTCGTTTTAACCATCCCCATTGTTCCCAAGGAAAAACATAAAGAAAATACGCGATCGCGCTAAAAATTGCGCCTTTCCACAAAACAAATATTTCTCCTAAAAAGGTAGGAAATGGAAAATTAAGCCAATAAAATTTCATTCCTAAGCCTTGGATAAAGGTAACATAAACCCATCCCGCCTTCCAATCATTCGAAATTGCATTGCGTCCTTGCAATAAGGCATATTGAATTAATAAAAGTCCTGTGACTAACCCAACTGTTATGGTTTCTTCGATTGCATAAAGGGGAGCAATGACTAACAAAATACTACTTCCTAACCAATGAGCGTCGGGAAAGTATTTGAAAGTTGTACTGCTAATATTAAGAGCGGATGGCAACCACGGTGAAAGCAAACGATAGGCATAGATAATTGTTGTTCCTAAAGCAGCCATGAAAATCAATTCATCGCCAATGGCATTTGTTTTTAAGGAAAAAAACTGATAAAATAAAGCTTCATAAGCAGCAACGGAAATGCCGCCTAAACCAAGATAAATAAACGGCTTGAAGTTATCATGGCGTCGCCCAATTCCTAATAAAATAATGGCGAAACCAAGGGTTAATAAGCCGCTCCAACGGGTAAATGTTCCCCACCGCAAAGCTGTTCCTAATCCACCGTATAATAATGGAATTAAATGCCAATGTCGAGAAAGGTTGGTTTCGGTTCGTCGTTGCCGCCAGTTGCCCAACAATTGAATGGCAATACCTAAACCTAAATTAATAACAGAAAGCGTAATTAAGTTGGAGTCGATAATACTAACCGCTTCGGCAACAATAATTTCGAGATTCCATCCCAATGCATAAAGTGCTAACACGGAAGGAAAAGTATAATACCGAAGCGCAATTGCCCCCAAAAGAATTCCCCCCGTTACTAATATAATGCTAGAAAAAGATAGGAAATTCCAATACACCAAGAAAGAATGCAATGTCAGCACCAATAACAGCATTCCTGCTAGAAAAGTTCCCCAATAATTGAACGCTTTAGCATACAATTGCCTCAGAGGCACTGTTTGATTGTAGAATCGGTTATGTAGCAACCATAAAAGCGCGATCGCGATGCTACTACTAATTAAATAACCCTTGATTCCGATAGAAATTAGTTCTAAGGTGAAACCGCCTACTCCTAACCAGAAACCGACTGTAATGATAGCCATAGAAAATTGGCGCAAGTAGAACGTATGAACTAGCATTAACCCTCCTGCCATGGCAAAACTGAATAACATCAGAAACGTTATTCCTAACTCAATGGCAAGTTTTATTGTGAAGGGTTGAATCATTAGTAAACTAACGGTACTCAATAATTGAGCCGTTCTTTGATAGTTCCTAATTTGCGTACTAATGAATGTTAATGCAAAAGGAGTGATGAACCAAATCAGCCCTAATAAATTTACCTGAGACCAAAATAAACAATAACTTAAGGTTGCTAATCCTAATCCAAACTGCCAATTATAATGATTCCGAAATAAAGAGGGATACCATGTTTCCTTAAGTAGCATGAATCCCCATTCACTCACCATTAAACCAATCGCAATTGTTCCCCAAACTGAGAACGACAGTTCAGGAAACGTAGCATCGATACTACTCCAAATTGTTACTAAGCCAGTAAAATGCGTTAAATTAATTAAGGCTTCCAGGGGGAGAAAATTCGGAGAGGGTAAAAACGTTTTTCGTCGCTGAATCAGAATTCCGAAAGTAATGGTGGTATTGATAAAAGTGATGCTTCGTAACGTCGGATGCGCCACACTAATGGCTGCTAAAAGTATTATTGCAATGAGCGCGATCGCGTCCCCAAAAAAGCCTAATTGATTTTTTCCATGCTTATGCAGCCAATCGCTAAAACCAATAATAAAAAGAATATAGGGAAATAAAACAACACTAAACAGTGAGAAATACGGTTCATTAATTAAACTAGTTATTGTCGTTAAAATATCTGTTTGTAACGCATCAGGAATTAATTCCCATCCTGACCATAATCCTTGCAATCCGAACAGTAAAATGGCAATAAAATCCAATTTTCGCCAAGACTGCTTCAAACGACTCGCAAAAAGCGCGATCGCGATCAGGGCGATGGCTAAACCAAACTGATCCACGGGAATTCTGGTGACAAATAACCCGCGAAATAAAAGAATCCCTAAACTATAGAACAGTAAATAACTGCCAAAATCGAATTGGAGTTTATACCAAATAAAAAGCGCGATCGCGCTGACAACTCCAATATAAATTGTTAGCAAAGGAGAAACGTTCCACCCCCAATGCAAATATCCTAAAGCCAAATATCCATAGCTTAAAATGGCAAGTTGGCGGCGGGATTGATAAATCTTGAAACCAATAAAACTTAGAAGGATAATGATTAAAACACTAATCCCAATTCCTAACTGAAATTCAGTAACTGCCCAGAAATTTACCGGTAACAATAATAACGCCACCGTCTGTAACGTTTGCCCTGTCAGAGGAAGATTGCCGCGACGATTGGCGACAAAACTCACTAACCAGAAAACAAGCGTATAACTGAGTAAAACACTATATTGGGCGAGTGGTGAAAAATTTTCCCATTGACTTGCCACTAACACCCCTGAGGAAACCACCACCATAAATACTCCAAGCAGGAGTAACCATTGCAAACTTAATTCTGCCTTGAAAGATTCCCAAAGCTGTTGCAGCCAGTTTTGCAATCGAGGAGATGGAGAAACAGCAACCGGTTGTTTTGAAAGAGAAGAAGATTCGCTTTCTGGAAAAGCAGGGGTGATTTTCGGTTCAGGAAGCGAACAACTGAAAGACGTTTCCCCTAATTGCTTTACGGTTGCATCATCAATTATTCCGTAGTTGAGTGCCACATCTAATCCTGAAAGCAATTCAGCATGATCTGCCTCTCCTTCTAGGGTTACGGTAATTTCCGAATTAGATAGTAAACCGCGATTTAACCAATCTTGCAATACTAAAACCAGTTCCGGCTGTTTTTGAGAGACAATAAGCTGCAATTGAAAGCGACTGGAATGTTGGGATGACATAAAGAATTGCGCTGAACCAATTTAACTCTATTGTGATGGAGATTTCGAGTAATTACAGATGAGTTGAAGGAAGTGCTTGAAAACATTCACCTTATGGCATCGTTCACACCCTAAGACTGCCTTAAAGGGAATTGACACTAGGGAGACGGTTCAGTAAGATTAACGAGTTCATTTCCACCCCTTGCTAAGATGTCTTCCGACTCCTCGTTTGATATTGAGTTCGATTATCGATTCGATACTCGTGGTTTTTTCGATAATCCCGTTCGTCGCAACGCCCTTGAAAAAGCTGCTGAAACTTGGGAATCCCTAATTAATGATGAATTTCCGGATGTTCCTGCGGGAGTTGAATTTAGTGTTAAAAATCCTGAAAACGGTTCCCAATCCCCTCTCATCACTCTAGAAGAACCAATTGACGACCTACGAATTTTTGTCGGTGCTCAATCACCACCCTTTGGAGAATCAGGTTCAGCCATAGCGAGAGGAGGATTCAGTGGCGTTGATGCTAGTGGCGATGCTTTGACTTCTCGAATCTCAGAGAACTTTCGCGGAACTGGGCCAGTTAGCAATTTTGAGCCTTGGGCAGGAAATATCTCATTCAATCCTTCACCAAGGGCTAATGATGGAACTCGTACAGAATGGTTTTTTGATCCAACCCCTGAAACTTCTGATGATGTTCCTGATGGTACGATTGATTTTATCAGCACAGCTATACACGAAATTGGTCATGTTCTTGGAATCGGAACTGCCCCCATTTTTCAGGAAATTGGCGCCGGCGGAAGTTTCGATGGTGTCAACGCCACTGCTGTCAATAATGGAAATCCTATCCCCCTTGAAAACGAACTATTTCATGTTCAAGAAGGGTTTTTCAACGATCAAGTATTAATGGATCCTGTGGGAAGTCCGGGTCGAACATTGCCTTCACAAATTGATTTAGCGCTTTTGTCAGATATTGGTTATGAAATTGATGGTTTTGCCCCTCAAGGTTCAACCCCGACTCTTGCTAGTGACTCAACAGATCCGGTTTTAGGTACGAATGTTAAAAATACCTTAAATGGGGTTGAGAGTAACGCTCAACTTGCAGGACATCAAGGCCATCATACTTTACATGGGGAACGACAAAACGATATTCATCTTGGGCAAGAAGGAATCGATCCATTGACGTTTGGTAACAATAACAGTGCAAATCAAATCAACAACTTGGATGGCACCAGTGAAACTAGATCAATTGATTCTAAATTGGAGAGTTTAACTGGAGAAGAACGATTAAAAAGTCTTTCTCCACCTTTGAGTAATGAGTCTCAATTTATGCCAAGTTTCAATAATCCGATCTCTATTCTAGAAGCGACAACTCTGACATTAGAAAATTTTGATATTGTTTAATTAACGAGACAGGGATTAAAACCCAACGCTAATGAGTCAAGAACAACCCCCCTGTGTACAAGCCGTTTTAAACTTTTGGTTTGGTTCTCCCGAAGATCCCGATTATGGTAAACCTCGGAAAGTCTGGTTTCAGAAAAACCCTGACTTTGACGAAGAAATCCGATCGCGCTTTTTATCCCGATATCAACAAGCCGCCGAAGGGAAACTTGATGCTTGGCAAAATTCACCTGAATCTTGTTTAGCGTTGATTCTTCTTTTGGATCAATTTCCGCGCAATTTATTTCGAGATCAGCCAAAAATGTTTGCTACCGATGATCAAGCCCTTGCCGTTGCGCAATATGCTGTCAAACAAGGCTGCGATCAACAACTGCTGGATGTGCAACGCTGGTTTATCTATCTTCCTTTTGAACACAGCGAAGATCTAGAAATGCAACATCAATCCGTTGCACTGTTTTCTCAGTTAGAAAATAATCCTGATAACGCCAATACCCTTGATTATGCTTACCGCCATTTCAACGTGATTCAACAGTTTGGACGGTTTCCCCATCGCAATGCCATTTTAGCAAGAGAAAGCACTCCCGAAGAAATTGCCTTTTTGCAACAACCGGGATCATCGTTCTAATTCCATCAGAAATTAAGAAAACAGCACGGTAAGATAGGAGGGTGTAAACCCATCTCACTGTAACGATTATGCTTATTGCTGGATTATACTTAGCCTTAGGCGGCCTTTACTTATTGGTTCTTCCCGGTTTAATTTACTTTTATATTCAAAAACGCGTTTATCCGGCAGGTTCGGTAGAACGGACCTTTATGTACTTTCTGGTGTTTTTCTTTTTCCCAGGATTGCTTTTGTATAGTCCCTTTCTGAATTTTCGACCGAAACGTCGGGAGGTGAAAAACTAAGTTTTAATGCGACGAATTGACGCGATCGCGATTGCATTTGGCGTGTTTATTGCCGGAGGCGCGGCCTATCTGTTGCTGCAAGTCTTCGGCTTGAGCGCCCAAAATGCTGGAGTTTGGAGTCAAGCCCTGCTAATGGCGGGATTAATCGGCTGGGTGAGTACTTATTTATTTCGGTTTTTCACTCAGAATATGACCTATCATCAACAACTCCGAGACCACCAAGAGGCAGTCATCCAAAAACGGTTAGAGGAAATGACGCCTGAAGAATTGGCCGAACTGCAAGAAGAGGTGGAAAAAGAAAAAGCAGCGGAAGCTTCCTCCACTCAACAAACTGAAGAGAATCAACAACAACAATGACCACTGTTTCCCAATGTTTTCAAAATCTCCGTGACAACGGAAAATGTGCTTTAATTCCATTTTTGACCGCCGGCGATCCGGATTTGGATACCACAGCGAAAGCCCTGCCGTTACTCGATCGCGCTGGGGCAGACTTAATTGAATTAGGGGTTCCCTACTCAGATCCCCTAGCCGATGGACCAGTGATTCAAGATGCTGCCACTCGTGCCCTCAAGCGCGGCGTCAAATTGGGAAACGTGTTGGAAGTGGTGGAAACCGTTCGCAATGAACTGCAAGCGCCCATTGTTTTATTCTCCTACTATAATCCAATTTATCATCAGGGAATTGATCGCTTTTTAACCCGCATTGCCCAAGCGGGGGTCAAAGGGTTAGTCATTCCCGATATTCCCTTGGAAGAAGCGGAACAAGTTCTTAACCCCGCCAAAGAACATGGCATTGAAGTAACGCTGTTAGTAGCGCCGACTTCCCCGAAAGAACGCATTACCGCGATCGCGCAACAATCTCAAGGGTTTATTTATTTAGTCAGTGTCACCGGCGTGACAGGCACTCGGACAGAAGTGGGGACGAGAGTCAAGGAACTGTTGCCGCTAATCCGGAGTGTGACTGATAAACCGGTCTGTGTTGGCTTTGGGGTGTCTCAACCGGAACACGCCCAGCAAATCAAACAATGGGGCGCTGATGGGGTGATTGCCGGGAGTGCCTTTGTTCGCCGTTTAGCCGAAGCCGATTCCCAACAAGCGGGATTACAAGAACTGGAAACGTTTTGTCGGAGTCTTAAAGCTGCGATTTAGGAGATCAAGCAAGATGAGTTACGCGATCGCGCTGAAACAAGAACCCTATCAGACCTATATTCTATCCGATGAAAGTCAACAAAGTCGGGTGGAAATTGTCCCGGAACGCGGTGCCGTTGTGACGAGTTGGCGTCTGCAAGGACAAGAAATCTTCTACATGGATTGGGAACGGTTTGCGGATCCCGAAAAAAGTGTCCGCGGCGGCATTCCCATTCTATTTCCCATTTGTGGCGATTTACCTGACGATCAATATATCCATGAGGGAAAAACGTATTCCCTGAAACGTCATGGGTTTGCCCGTGATTTGCCTTGGGAGGTCACCGCGAAAGAGACAGAAACTGATGCTGCCTTAACTTTGGTTTTGAAAAGCAATGACGACACGCGATCGGTTTATCCCTTCGATTTTGAACTCACCTTTACCTATCGCTTAAAGGGCAATACCCTCACCTTAGATCAAACCTTTCAGAATTATTCCAGTGACCCCATGCCTTTTTCTGTGGGGTTGCATCCCTATTTTTGGGTCGCTGATAAGGAACAAATGCAACTCGACATTCCCGCAACGCAATACAAAGATAATCTCACCCAGCAAACCTATCCTTATCAGGGGCGCTTTGATCTTAGCCAAGAAGAAATTGATGCCCAACTGCGCCCGTTATCTCGGCAAATGACAAGCCTAGCCCTTCCCAAACGCGGCTTCAAAGTTGATTTAACCTTCTCTCCCGAATATACAACGGCCGTATTTTGGACAGTTCAAGGGAAAGATTATGCTTGTATTGAACCTTGGACTGCCCCTCGCAATGCCCTCAATACCGGAGAAGATTTATTAACGATTCCGCCTTGGGAAAGTAAACAATTGCAAGTGGTATTTGCAGTGAATTCTATTTCAACATGAATCCTCGATCTTCCCTGTGACAATCAACAACAAACCGCAAACATATTTTAAGATGAACATTGGCGTTGCTTAGCAAATGAGGATATAGAAAGAAAGTGGTACAACCTTTGAAAATCGGCTTGTTAGGACTAGGAACTGTGGGAACCTCAACCGCAGGCATTTTACGGTCGCCGGAAGGGCGTCATCCCTCTCTCCAGGAAATTGAAATTGCCAAAGTCGGCGTCAAAACCTTAGATAAGCATCGCGCGATCGAATTTCCCACTGGGGTACTAACAACTGATTTAGAAGGAATTGTCAGCGATCCCAACATCGACGTCATTGTCGAGTTGATAGGGGGATTAGAACCGGCGCGATCGCTGATTCTCAAAGCGATCTCGAATGGGAAACATGTGGTCACAGCCAACAAAGCGGTCATTTCGCGCTACGGAGAAGAAATCTATCGCGCAGCAGAACAAGCCAATGTTTATGTCTTAATGGAAGCGGCAGTTGGGGGCGGCATTCCCATCATTCGTCCCCTGCAACAAACCCTCAGCGTGAATCGGATTCAAACCATTTTAGGCATTATCAATGGCACCACCAACTACATTCTGACAAAAATGGCCGCCGAGGGGAGCGACTTTTCAGACGTTCTCACAGAAGCCCAAGAATTAGGCTATGCTGAAGCCGATCCCAGTGCGGATGTGGATGGTTATGACGCTGCCGATAAAATTACCATTTTGGCAACCTTGGCATTTGGCCAACAGGTAAACTTGCAAGAAGTCTCCTGTGAAGGAATTCGTCAAATCAGTGCCGTTGATATTCAATATGCGGAACAGTTAGGGTTTGAGATTAAACTCCTCGCGATCGCGCAACAAGATGAAACAGGCTTGCAAGTGAGAGTACATCCCACGCTGGTTCCCAAAGACCATCCCCTTGCCAGTATTGATGGCGTCAACAACGCAATTCTTGTCGAAGGCGATCCCCTGGGACAAGTAATGTTTTATGGTCCTGGTGCCGGCGGCGGTGCGACAGCTAGTGCCGTAGTCTCCGATCTCATGAATTTGGCGACCATGGTGCACACCAGCAATTCAGTGAACCCCTTATTTAAAATCCCCCAACATCCCAGGGGGCAATTAGTGCCCACCCAAGAACTGGTCACGCGCTTTTATGCCCGTATCATTTGCGTGGATCGACCGGGGGTAATTGGCAATTTAGGAACTTGTTTCGGGAAACATGATGTCAGTTTAGAGTCCATTGTTCAGATTGACTTTCAAAACGGTTTAGCAGAAATTGTGGTCGTTACCCATAATGTGAAAGAACAAAAGTTCCGTCAGGCATTAGCAGAGATTCCACAATTGGAAGCCATCGAACAACTTCAAATTCCCAGTGTCCTCAGGGTATTACGGGAAAAATAATCATCTTTTCTGGATCAGCTTAGCTGAACATTTCCCTGTCGCAGAATTTCCCAATCATTG
>JBDGQV010000058.1:18742-33785 GCA_042218725.1 Halothece sp.
TTTTCTGGATCAGCTTAGCTGAACATTTCCCTGTCGCAGAATTTCCCAATCATTGCCAGTCCATTTGGCAACAGTGGAGGGAAGGCCGCTATTGTCCCCTGTTGATTTTTCAGCCAAGACTAACACCTCTGGAAACGCTTCATTAATTGCTTCTGGAGACATTAACGGCGACTGGCCAGACCGATTGGCACTGGTAGTGGCGAGAACCCCTGTTTCTTGGAAAATTTGAAGCGCGATCGCGCTATCGGGGACCCGAATGCCAATGCTGTCTGGAGTTTCGGGGTTTACTTGGGAGGGCACTTGCGCCGAACTCGGAAGTACTAGTGTTAATTGACCGGGAAAGTATTTGTTGGCAATCTCTTGCCAAATTTGAAATTCTTCCGTGGTGCCTTCGACATAAGGCCATAATTGTTCCGGCCAAGCCCCCATTAAAATTAGCGGTTTACTGGCCTCCCGCTGTTTTAATTGAAAGATGGCTTGGGCTTTGTCAGGGCGTACGGCTAACGCGGGGACGGTATCAGTGGGAAAACTAACTACTTTTCCTTGTTGCGCCCCAGTAATGAGGTCGGATAGTGAAACCAGAGTCATTGCGGAAACTGTTGTTGTTTAACGTCTTCAATATAGTTTTCGGCTGCTTCGGTAATCATTTCACGCAGGTTCAGGTAAGCTTTAGCAAACGGCGGTTGTTTCGGGGTTAATCCCAGTAAGTCTGCCGTCACTAAAACTTGCCCATCACAATTTGTGCCCGCACCAATGCCGATGGTGGGAATGGAAACCGCAGCGGTAATTTTCGAAGCCAGTTCGGTGGGAATATGTTCTAGAATCAGCGCAAAGACACCAGCTTCCGATAGATTCAGGGCTTCTTGATAAATTCGTTCCGCATCTTCGATAGTTTTTCCCTGTTGCCGATAGCCGAGGCGATGCACCGATTGAGGGGTTAAACCGATATGGCCCATTACCGGAATGCCAATGCGCGTCAGGGTTGCGACTGTCTGCGCGATCGCGCTATTTCCCCCTTCTAATTTAACTGCTTGTGCCCCCGTTTCTTTTAAAACCCGTCCTGCGGTATGAATTGCTTGTTGCTCACTTTCTTGATAGGTTAAAAATGGTAGGTCGCACACCACCAAAGCACGTTTAACCCCCCGTTTTACCGCTGCTGCATGGTGAAGCATTGCCTCCAAACTTAGGGGTAAGGTGGTTTCATGGCCTAAAGCCGTCATGGCCAGGGAATCTCCCACTAAAATGACATCTAATCCCGCTTCATCCAACAGTTGCGCGATCGCGTAATCCCATGCTGTCAGAACCGTAATGGGACGTTGTTGTTGTTTCCACTGGAAGAGTTGTGCGGTGGTCACTGCCATGAAAAAAACGCCTAAAAATCAAGAAGAATCAAGGGACACAGGGGAGCAAATAATAACTTTGCTTTCTTAATGCTCCTGAATGATCAATTATGATGTTAACTTAATTTTGAACTGCATTATTGAAATCTCAAAATAAAGTTCCATGTTTAATACGATTCTTTTTCCCATTGATCGCAGTCGAGAAACCCAAGAAGCTGTCGAAACAGTAACCAAACTCGTTCAAACCTACGATAGCCGTCTTGTTCTGCTGTCGGTGGTGGAAGCTAAGGGAGAAGAACAAGAAGATCCCCGACAAATGACTTCCGAAGAGACAGTCAACGAACTCCTTGAACAAGTAAAATCCTATTTTACTCAAGAAAACATTAACGCAGAAACCCTGGAACGAGAAGGAAGACCAGCGTTTATTATTTGTGATGTGGCCGATGAAATTGATGCTGACTTGATCGTGATGGGATGTCGCGGTGTCGGATTAATAGAAGAAGAAGCGTCTGACAGTGTCAGCAACCGTGTGATTAATCTTTCGCCCTGCCCGGTTCTCGTCATTCCCTAATTCCACGATTCCAGTCAGTTTTGGGCTATCATGGGAGTCTCCAGGAGGAAAAATCATGCCAACGATTCAATGGTATCCCGGTCATATTGCCAAAGCGGAACGAGAATTAAAGCAACAGATAAAAAAGGTTGATGTGGTTTTAGAAGTTCTCGATGCCAGAATTCCCCTGTCTTCGCAGCATCCGAAAGTCTCGGAATGGGTAGGGGATAAACCGCGCCTCCTGGTGATTAATCGTCAAGATATGATTCCAGAAGCGTTACAGTCACAATGGGTGGCCTGGTTTCAAAGGCAAGGGGTTGAGCCCTATCTCACCGATGCCCAACAGGGAAAAGGGATTAAACCGCTTTTGCAAGCCGCCCAAAAAGCAGGGGAAGCGGTTAATGAAAAACGGAGAAAGCGCGGAATGCGCGATCGCGCCGTGCGGGCGGTTGTGATGGGATTTCCCAATGTGGGCAAATCGGCCTTGATTAATCGTTTAGTGGGACGCAAAGCCGTACAAAGCGCTCGCAAAGCTGGCGTGACCCGCCAATTAAAATGGGTGCGAATTTCGAAACAAATTAATTTATTAGATGCACCGGGAGTAATTCCGCCAAAGCTAGAAGATCAAGAAGCTGCTGTGAAACTCGCCATTTGTGATGATATTGGCGAAGCCGCTTATGATGAACAAAATGTAGCAGCAGAACTAGTAGAATTACTGAGAAAATTAGGGTTCACAAATATCTTTACGAGTCGGTATAATTTAGACTTAAATTCTTTTACGGGTGAAACTTATTTGTCAGCTTTATCGGCGCAACGCCATAACAATGATTTAGAAAGAACGGCCAAGGAACTCTTAAATGATTTTCGTAAAGGATTAATGGGAAATATTTCCTTAGAAACTCCTCCTGAATAATCTATTTCCAATCAGTTACTACTTAAGCATGACCAAGCATAAGAAACAGCCCTGGTGGAAAAACATTAAGAAAGCATGGATACCAGAAATTATTATTTTTGGAGGATTAACTTTATGTTTGATATTATTTGTTTTATTTAAAGCATTCAATATCAGTTTTTGGATTCAGATTCAACGCCTATGGAGCTTTGTGCAAAATGTTATACAGTTTTTATTAACGCCAACTACTTTCATCGCAATTCTTTTAATTATTAGTTTACTTTATTTTGCCCTAGCTCGGATACGCTACCATCTATTACGATTAGCCAATTCTCATCCAGTCTGTCCCGTTTGCAATCACAAAATCCATAAACAACACCGTAAAACATATCAACGGTTGCTGAGTTATTATATTCCCGTCCGCCGTTATTACTGTTCTTCTTGTGGTTGGAAAGGACTACGAGTTTATAAAAAGAGAAGAATTCCTGACCAATATAACCATTTCAAATAATTTCTCAAGAAGATTGGATTAGAAAACAAAAGTACAGTAGCGTTGTGGGCAACGGTAAGTGACACCAATAATTTATATGAAATTGATTAATTCATGCTACATATGAGGAATCTCTTCTCCTTGTCTCCTTTTCCCCTTGTCTCCCACCTTTGGCCAAGCAATCTGTAGCAAAAATGTAGATATTTCATATTAGGAGAAGTGTCTGAATTGAGAATTAACAAAAAATATGGTAGTTTCTTAAGCTTATAGTCCACAATTATTAATTTTGAATTACAGATGAATACTTCTTCTCAATTAACGCTGAATTTAGATCAAGGTTCGATTCGGTTGAATTTTAGTCCAGAAGCGGCGCGAGAACTGAAACAAGCGCTGTCAGAACTCATGGAAAAATTTAAAGTAACCACACAGGCAGTTAATGCCGGAGAAAAACCCCAACCGCAATCTCCGACCGAATACCGTCACACAGGAGAGGTTTTTTTAGAGATATATTGTAACCCCAATATTTATCCTACCCCCTTTGCTGCTAAAGTATTAGTAACGGTTCGAGATGAGCGAATCCGCCTAACGACAGAAGCAGAACTAACGCAATTAGTTGAAGATGTGACAGAGTATCTCGAACAATAGGGGGAAAAATGGACAATCAAAATCAAGTCTTAAAAATTGTTGAACAAGGTTTTCACGTTACCCTTGGTGCTATATCCGTCGCCACAGAGACACTACAAAATGAGCAGAAGCGACAACAATTAGTGTCGGAATTAAGGGAAGAACTCAATCAACGTGCGCAAGAATGGGAAGAAAAAGGGGAAGCAACAGCAACCGAAGCTCGTCGTTTCCTGGAAGAATTGATGAATCAAGGTTCCCAGGAGACATCTTCCCCATCATCTTCGGGAGGAACGCAACCCGCCAATTCCAGCCAGTCTGGTGAGTCAACAGAACCGGCTCGCAATGATTTTCCTTCTCGCTTACAAGCCTTAACGGATGAAGTCAGCAATTTGCGGGAAGAAATGGCTCAATTTCGCTCCTAATGTTAGAAAAGTAAACTGACAAATTCAGCAAAGAACTAGTGACCAGTAACTAAATAATTCATGAATTAGGTCATACTGGTCACTGCCGGCAATTAAAATACCGCCTGCAGAACACCTACAGACGGCACATTCGATGACAATCAAAATTAGCAAGGTTTAGAACAAGAGAAATTAATAACCTCCGTAAACCCCGTTGTTAATTCGATCATCTCCTTCCACAAAGGCTCCTTCCGGTTCAGTGACAACAAATTGATCTAAATTTTCTTGTAAACGTTCTTTTTGACGTTCACTGAGATCAGGAATCTCTAAAACATCTTTTACTTTCTCATAAGGTGAATTTTCGATAATTTTGCGGGCTAGGGTGGGATAAAATCCTCTCAAATCGCGAAATGCTTGAATATTGGTATTATTAAGGTCAATTTTATTGCCAATTTGCTCTAATTTTTCATCCGCGTCGTTGCGAATTTCAACAGCAAAAATAGAGGTGCTTGATACATTACTCACTTGATTGACGTTGAGAGCTAACACCGAAGATTGTCCCAAGCCAAAGAGGAAACTAACGCTGCATATTATAAGCACTAGCCATGAAAGTAACTTTTGCATAACTGGTTCTCCTTAAATCTATGATCTTTAACTTATAGTTGATATTTTCTCATGCAGTTGGTATTTTCTCATCTTATGGAACGAGTAACAATTGGCCTATCAGTTTCCGCTTGCACTCCCGATTTTTAAAGAAAGAACGAAAACCCGAGCGGAAAAGCGGTCTTTAGCGGTAAAATTTGAATAGACATCGATGTGTTGCGGAGGAAAATACGTTATGACACTTCAACTTGGTGATGTAGTCCCTGATTTTCAACAAGCGTCCAACATGGGCAATATCTCCTTCTATGAATGGGCTGGCGATAGCTGGGTTGTTTTATTTTCTCACCCGGCAGATTATACCCCAGTCTGCACAACCGAGTTAGGGGAAGTTTCTCGTCTGAAGCCTGAATTTGATAAGCGCAATGTTAAAGTGCTGGCATTAAGTGTGGATGATGTAGATTCCCACAACGGCTGGATTAATGATATTAATGAAACACAGAATGCTCAGGTGAACTATCCCATTTTGGCAGACAGCGATCGCAAAGTCTCGGATCTCTATGGGATGATTCATCCCAACTCTAATAATAATCTCACAGTACGTTCAGTTTTCATTATCGACCCTCAGAAAAAACTTCGTCTGACCCTGACTTATCCGGCTAGTACTGGTCGCAATTTCCCAGAAATTCTAAGAGTAATTGATTCTTTACAGTTGACAGATAACTATCAAGTGGCAACTCCCGTTAACTGGAAAGAAGGGGATGATGTGGTGGTTGTGCCCTCAATTTCCACCGAAGAGGCGAAGCAGAAATTCCCCAAAGGCGTTACTGAAGTTAAACCTTATCTGCGTATGACTCCTCAGCCTGACAAGTAACTGCAAATTTTGTCTTCTAAAATAATCCCCTGCTATCCATCAGCGAGTTAGCAGGGGGTTTTTATGTCTAAGCGGTGGACGAAACTTTCGCCATAGCGTAATTAGCAGTCATGAGCAAACATGATTTAAGCAGTGCCGCGCGTGGGATAATTTTTGCTTAAAATAAATTCTAACCCGCCTAATACATCATCAAATCGGGGACGAGCAAAGGGAGCATTATTTAAAGCAACATAGTAGAGTGTTTTATCTGGTTTAACCAGAAAAAGACCAGGTTCTGCAAAGATTTCAGGTTCATAATCAAACGCAGCTTTAGAAATATAAAGTCCCCATTCGCGCATCGACTCTAAGGTTTGTCCATAGCCCACTGTTAAGTTATCTAATCTCCATTCCGTTTTCGCTTGTTGCGCTTTTTCCAAGTTATCGCTGCTAATGGCAATTGCTTCTACACCCAGGTTTTTAAATTGACCTAACTTATCCTCTAAATCTGCAAGATAACTTTTGCAAATCGGACAATGAAGTCCCCGATAAAAAACAATCATCGTGTAATTGGGGGGATTTTGCTCAGCTAGAGTCCAGGTTTCACCATTGACTGTTGCGACACTTAGTTCAGGGGCAGTTTGCTCGGGTGTTAGTTTATGGGTCATGTTTAATCTCGCTTTAGGAATGTTTCTTCATCATTCAACGTAGAGAGCGATGATAAGAAACGCCTTAAAACGAGATAAAAATCTGCTTCATCTTGCTCAAATAATTTCACTCAGTGGCAGGTTGAATTTCCATTTGATTGTGATTAGCCTGATTCAGAACAACAATCCAGGAAACAACCATCACAGCAATAATAACAATGATATAGGGCAAAAACATTTCTAGCCCCAGCTTTTCGGCAACATTACCGGCAACCCAGGGGAAAAATGCTTTGCCCAAACTGCCTAAGCTGGCAATAAAGCTAATTGCTCCTGTAACAAGATGAGGGGGAATCACATTGGTCAGAAACGCCAAAGCAGTGGGGTTGATGGGACCTAGACAAAATCCGGTTAATAATAAGCCGAAAGCGCTCGTCGCGCTAAATGTTAGGAAATTTAAGATGAACACGCCGCCAATAACCCCGATTAAACAGAGATTGACCACCTTTCTACTGCCTAATTTATTCGTTAGAGGGGCGATGAAAACGCGTCCCACAGTTAAGCCCAACCAATAACCGCTCATCAGCCAACCGGCTAAAACCGGACCTTCGTCACGGTACTGAGTGAGAAAGCTATAGCTCCAATTGCCTAAACTGATTTCCGCACCCGCGTATAAAAGGGAAAAGAAGGCAAATAACCACACAAAGCGGTACTGCAAAGGACTTTCGATTTGCGTATTTTCGGAACTGGTTGCTGTTGGCGTTAGTCCTTGATCAGCTTTTGTAAATAGCCAGCGAATACTAATTAAAAGCACAAGACTGCCTGAAGAAATGACAAGGTAAGTGAGACCCCAACTTAAATCCGCTTCTAACATTTGAGAAGCAATAAACGGGGTAAGCAGTGCTCCTAGACCATAAAAGGCATGAAGATAATTAAGAAGAGCCGTTTTGTTCGGGAAATCAGCTAAATGTGCGTTTAATGCCGCTTCCAAAATTGCTGCGCCAAATCCTAGCAGGAACGGAGGAATACTGAGCAGGATGTAAATTGGCGGTTGAAAGCAAAATGTGATTGCCCCAATCAAGAAAGCAAGTTTTCCTAGCGATAGAAATTTAACCCGGCCTAAGGTTCTGAATAAGAAATTGCTATTGAGGGCAGCAGTTAAATAACCCACTGTCCCAGCAAAAAAGACTAGGCTGAGCGTGGTTTTATCTACGTTATAGCTGCTTCCCCAATGAGGGAGTAAAACCCCAATTACGGCGTCATTTGCCCCAAGAAGAATAAAGGTGAGAAAAGCAAATGCAATTTGGAATTTGATTCGCAAACGATTAACTGATACATCTGCAGTTGTTGATAAATTTTGCTGGGGAGAATTTTTATCCTCAGTTTGCTTTATGGTAATGTTTTGCTGAGACGTTTGATTCGATGAGAATTGAGTTTGGGAAACTTCATTCTCCGAGATCATAGACACCTCCTTGTTAGGGGCAGCGACAGTAGAACACGATTTCTCCAAAAATTATTCTAGATTCCCCTCATTCCGACTGTCTGTCCTTTCCCGAGGAGGGTTTTCAGAACTTATATTGGGAAGAATTCCCTACATGTCATGTTACACGTTTCAGATAGGCTGTGGGTAATACCTAATCTCTAAGCTTTCTAAAATTAGCTGAGAACAGGAGCCTGAATTTAGGCTGACACAACTAGGTCAAAAACTGGAGATCACATTAGAATTGGCTCGGATGGGCAGAAGGAATTACTCCCTTCGATAGAGATTCGGATCTGAGAAGAATTTACCTTTACCGAGGGAGGATTTTTATGATAAAGGCTTTGTATGCTATTTGAACTGGTAGGGTTCCCTGAAATTCTAGAATCCTGCTTAAGCGTGCTGATACACAGTTAGTTGTCGATTGTAGCAATCCAATTCTAGAAAATCGCTAACTTTTGTTGTCAATCTCGCTTTTCAAAACAGACAATTACTAATTTTAGTATGAGTATGGGACAAAACACTCAAAAAGTTAGGAACTTCCGAAAACGATTTACGAAAAAAGTTCCCTTGGGATTTGCCCAACTGTGGAACATGAGTTTCGGTTTTTTCGGGATTCAGTTTGGTTGGACCTTGCAAATGGCAAATACCAGTGCCATTTATGAATATCTGGGTGCTAATCCCGAACAAATCCCGATTTTATGGCTTGCTGCTCCCATGAGCGGCTTGATTGCCCAGCCAATTATTGGCTATCTCAGCGACCGTACTTGGACAAGACTGGGACGTCGGCGGCCTTATTTCCTCTTTGGGGCAATCATGAGTTCACTGGCCCTAATTTTAATGCCCAATTCCTCGACGTTATGGATGGCAGCAGGTGCTTTATGGATCTTAGATACTTCCGTTAATATCAGTATGGAGCCCTTTCGGGCCTTTGTTTCCGATTTAGTCCCAGACGAGCAACGGACTCTCGGATTTGGCATGCAAGCCTTTTTCATTGGCTTAGGGGCAGTAACCGCTTCGATTTGCCCTTGGATCCTTAATAATTGGTTTCATTTAGATCAAATTGCGACCCCAGCAGGGGAAATTCCGTTTAACGTGAAAATCTCCTACTACATTGGCGCAGCCGTCTTTCTCGGCACAGTATTATGGACAGTGCTAACAACGAAGGAAGAGCCTCCTCAAAACTTGGAAGCTTTGAAACAACGCCAAGCCAACATGGGGGGCGTTATTGGCCTATTTAAAGGAATTTTCCAAAAAGTGGGCACCATGCCTGAAGTGATGAAAGAGTTAGCCTGGGTACAGTTTTTTACGTGGTTCGGGATTTTCTGTGTGTTTCTTTATTTCCCACCGGCAGTTGGACATGAAATTTTCGGTGCTACCAAAGAAAGCTCTTCCCTCTATAGCCAAGGCATTGAATGGGCAGGCATTTGTATTGCTGCCTATAACATTGTCTGCTTTATTTATTCCTTATTCCTCGCTCGCATTGCTGCTGCCACCAGTCGCAAAGCAACGCATTCCTTTAGTTTATTCTTAGGCGGCGCCGGTTTAATTTCTCTATTCTGGGTAGAAAATCCCTATCTTCTATTGTTACCTATGGGGTGTTTTGGTCTAGCTTGGGCTAGTGCTTTAACCATGCCTTACTCGATGCTGTCGGATGTGTTGCCAGTAAGAGACACAGGGATCTATATGGGATTGTTTAATGCCTTTATTGTCATTCCCCAAATCGTGGCAGCCTTAGGATTAGGCTGGGTTATGGACAATTTATTAGGCAATAATCGGATTTTAGCCTTAGTAGCTGGGGGGATTTCGATGGTTATTGCTTCGGTATTAGTCCAGTGGGTAACTGATGTCGCCAAAGAAGAACAAACCACTGGAAAAACACCGAAGGCGAAGTTGGTTACCGAAGGTTCAGAAACGGCTAACTAATTGATTTCGTAGCAGATGTTACTGTCTTTTCTTGATTGCCTGTGCAGAATAAAAATAATAATAACTCCATACAAATTGCTTCTAGGGTTCCGAAATTGAGCTCTTAGCTCGGTGACTGGTCCAAGAGAAGCACGCGCTCAACAGAGCTAGCGACACGGCGGGACAAAAGCCCGGGAGGTCTTAAGGGCAGTAACAACTGTCAAGAGATCTCCTTTTTTTTATTGTCATGATCTGTAAAAATTTTAGGAAGAATAATCATCGAGGAGGAACGGAAACATCATGACCAATAATAATGATCAATCCAGTGAAGCCAATCGCGCCCTAGATAAAGAAAACCAGTTGCCGCTAACCGGATGGCAACAGGAAGTGTCTCAGGGCTTAGACTATGGATTGGAAGCGGCAGATAGTATTCGCGATCGCGACATTTCAACGTTTTCCCGAGGAGAATTGCCTCACTATGCTGGGATTAATACTTTCCTAAAAGCCCCTTATCTGGAAGATGTCAAGGAAGTTGGCAACTACGATGTGGGAATTGTCGGTGTTCCCCATGATTCCGGCACCACCTACCGTCCCGGCACTCGTTTTGGTCCCCAAGGCATTCGCAAAATTTCCGCTCTCTACACCCCCTATAATTTTGAATTAGGGGTGGATCTCAGAGAACAAATTCGTCTTTGCGATGTGGGAGATATTTTTACGATTCCTGGCAACAACGAAAAGTCTTTTGACCAAATTTCAAAAGGGGTCGCTCACATTTTTAAATCCGGTGCCTTTCCCATTATTTTAGGCGGCGATCATTCCATCGGTTTTCCAACGGTGCGAGGATTATGTCGTCATTTAGGGGATAAAAAAATCGGCATTATTCACTTTGACCGCCATGTTGATACTCAAGAAACCGATCTTGATGAACGGATGCATACTTGTCCCTGGTTTCATGCCACCAATATTAAAAATGCCCCAGCCAAGAACTTGGTTCAATTAGGAATTGGCGGTTGGCAAGTTCCCCGTCAAGGCGTCAAAGTCTGTCGCGAACGAGCGACGAATATTCTCACAGTTACGGATATTACAGAAATGGGGTTAGATTCTGCCGTAGACTTTGCTTTAGAACGTGCTTTAGATGGGACGGATTGTGTTTATATTAGCTTTGATATTGACTGCATTGATGCCGGTTTTGTTCCTGGGACAGGTTGGCCGGAACCAGGCGGTTTATTACCCCGAGAAGCGCTTTATTTGTTAGGAAAAATTGTGCAACAAGCGCCGGTTTGCGGATTAGAAGTTGTCGAAGTTTCTCCCCCTTATGACGTTAGTGATATGACTGCTTTAATGGCAACGCGAGTCATCTGCGATACCATGGCGCATTTAGTTTTGTCGGAACAGTTGCCTCGGCAAGAAAAGCCCAGTTATATCCATGAACAAGCGCAAGACACAGCAGACAATTGGCGCTAAAAAGAGGCTAAGTTTCTATGCATGAAACCGACATGACTAAAGCCTTGATTCTCACTGTTAAAGACTGGTGGGAAGCGCAACCCACACCGCCAAATATTGAAAAAATTCATTTGCTAGTCGGCGAATTTACTTGTGTTGAACCGGCTAGTCTTCAATTTGCTTTTGAAACCCAAACCCAAAATACATTTTTAGCTGGGGTAGAATTAGTCATTAAAGATAGTCCTCTCATTGCCTTTTGTCATTCTTGCCAACAAGAATATTGGCCAAAAATGGGGGAACGATATGCTTGTCCCAATTGCCATTCTCCTATGGAGGATATTCGCTCAGGCAGAGAACTAAAAATTGATCACATTGAATATCGTGAAAACAATGCAGTTGGTTCCTCTTAACATTTATTCCATTCAGTAACAAAAATGCACCAAACGTTTAATGCAACTGTCGGAGTCAATCTTCTCCAAGCCAATCAAACCGAAGCTGACCACAATCGAGAACATTTTGATGCTTGGGGCATTACTTGCTTAAATTTAATGAGCAGTCCCGGCGCTGGCAAAACAGTTTTATTAGAAAATACCCTTTCTGTTTTGTCATCCCAACTCAATTTAGCGGTGATTGAAGGGGATATGACAACAGAATTGGATGCGGAAAAATTACGCCAGTCAGGGGTTCCTGTTATTGGCATTAATACCGGGCGTTCTTGTCATCTCGATGCCAAAATGGTGGCGGGCGGATTGCATCAGCTTCAGGAAAATTATGAGCCAGAAACTTTTGATTTAATTTTTGTAGAAAATGTAGGCAATTTAGTGTGTCCTGCTGAATTTGAGGTGGGAGAACATGCCAAAGTTGCCCTACTTAGTGTCACAGAGGGAGAAGATAAACCGCTAAAATATCCCGTTATGTTTCAAGAAGCAGATTGTCTTTTAGTAACCAAAATGGATATCGCTCCCCATTTAGATATTGATATCAAGCGTATTGAAGAAAATGTCCACCAAATCAACCCCAATGTCACCATCATTCCAGTTTCGGCAAAGACTGGAGAAGGATTAAATAATTGGTTCAATTGGGTACAAGAACAAGTCAATCAAGACATGATCGCAAGGCATTAAGGAAGACTATGAAATTCACCAAACTCTTATCTCGACTAGCTTTATTTTCCCTAACTTTAGTTCTTGTCATTAGCTGCAATAGTGCCAATGAATCCCCGAATTCCCAAGGCAATACTGGTCAACAAGCAACAGGAGAACCGGTTGTATTAGGGTATAGCAATTGGGCCGGATGGTGGCCTTGGGCCATTGCCGAAAAAGAGGGGTTATTTGAAAAAAATGGAGCCAATGTGAAGTTGCAATGGTTTGATGGCTATACTGCTTCCATGGAAGCCCTGGCTGCCGGCAAAATTGATGCCAATTGTCAAACTTTAAATGATACAGTTTCCTTTGCCCCAGAGGCCGTCAATGGAGAAGTGGCGGTTTTAGTGAATGACAATTCTGATGGCAATGACAAAATTATTGCGGATAAAGAAATTCAATCGATTCCTGATTTAAAAGGAAAAAAAGTTGCTGTCGAAGTAGGGGTGGTTGATGATTTTTTACTAACACTGGCTTTAGAAGAAAAGGGAATGTCACGCAGCGATGTCAATATTGTTGACTTAGAAACCGGGGCAGCCGCTGCTGCTTTTGTTGCCAAAAAAGTCGATGCGGTTGGTGCTTTTCCCCCCTTTTGGTTAACAGCTTTAGAACGGGAAGGAAGTCATGAATTAATCAGTTCGGCAGCATTTCCGGGGGCAATTCCTGATTTATTAGTAACAACCCAAACTTTAATTGATGAACGTCCTGACCAAGTGCAAGCCTTAGTCAATACTTGGTTTGATATCCTCAAATTTATGGACAATAACCCCGAACGGGCTGATGAAATCATGGCAGAACGAGCCAATGTGACAACTGAAAAATTGCAACTATTTAAAGAAGGAACCGATATGTTTACCTTAAAAGAAAACTTAGAAGCCTTTAGTCAAGGTAATAGTATGAAACATATGCCTTATGCTGCTCAAAAAATGGCAGACTTTATGGTAAATGTTGGTTTTATTCCCGAAAAACCGGATGATTTAAGCTCAATTTTTGATGACAGTTTTGTCAAAACGTATGCTGAAAAGCAACAGTAAATTGACAGTAAGCTCTCTAAAAGTCCCGTTATTTCTGTGTCTCTGTGGTGATAAGTCCTAGCCTGAAATCCTAGCAATAGGATAAGGAGTCAAAATGGCTAATGTTTCAGCAAATAACAATCAATCTCAAGGATTGCCGCCCACAATTTTCTGGCGCATTGCTGAAGATATTCCCCAACTTTTGCAGTGGGGATTAATGGCAATTTCGATTATCGTTCCCTTCTCCTTGTGGTGGTTATTGGCAAGTGTGGGAACAGTTGAGGATGTGTTTCTTCCGAGTCCTCCCCAAGTGGCAGAAGCCTTTGGACGTCTTTGGGAAGAAGGACATTTAATTCAAGATACAACGGCCAGTTTTTTGCGCGTTGTTGGGGGATTTCTTTTAGCAGCTACGGTTTCCATTCCGTTAGGGATAGCAATGGGAACTTTTGCCAGTATTCGGGCATTATTTGAACCGATTATTGGCATTATCCGTTATATGCCGGCTGCTGCATTTGTTCCCCTCTTAATTATCTATTTGGGGATTGGTGAAGCCCCGAAAATTGCACTGATTTTTATCGGAACACTTTTTTTTAATACTTTGATGATTATGGATGCGGTTAAGTTTGTTCCGAAAGAGTTAATTGAAACAACCTATACGTTAGGAGGGAAACGGTGGCAAGTATTATTTCAAGTAATTACCCCCTACGTTGTACCGAATATTATTGATGCATTTCGCATTAATATGGCAACCTCCTGGAACTTAGTCATTGTTGCGGAATTAGTCGCTGCTGAACAAGGACTAGGCAAGCGAATTTTATTAGCCCAAAAGTTTCTGAAAACGGATGAAATTTTTGCTTGTTTAATTGTTTTGGGATTAATTGGATTTTTGATTGATTTGTCATTGCGCTTGTTATTTCGAGTGTTTTGCCGCTGGGCACTTAAATAATATTTTTGGTTACTGAATTAGGTGAATTATGCATTTAGAAGTCGCGAATCTCTCCAAAGATTTTCCAACGAAAGAGGGTAAGGTATCTGCTCTCAAAAACATCAATTTACATATCGAAACCGGAGAATTTGTGTGTGCTGTGGGGGCTTCCGGTTCTGGGAAATCAACCTTATTGCGATTGATTGCAGGACTCGATTCTCCCACTTCCGGCGAGATTACAGTAGATAAAGTGCCAGTGATTGGTCCAGGGCGCGATCGCGGGATGGTTTTTCAACGCTATACTCTCTATCCTTGGCTGAATGTCGCCAAAAATGTGGAATTTGGTCTGAAGTTGCAAGGCATTTCCCGTGCCCAACGACGAGAACGAGTGTCTTATTACTTGGATGTGGTGGGATTAACGCAGTTTCGAAAGAGTCTCCCAAAAGCCCTTTCTGGGGGCATGAAACAACGGGTTGCCATTGCTAGGGCATTAGCCTGTGAACCGAAAATTTTATTAATGGATGAACCCTTTGGGGCTTTGGATGTGCAAACCAAAGAAAGCATGCAACAGTTTTTATTGGAAGTTTGGCGACGCACGGGCACGACGATTTTAATGATTACTCATGATGTGGAAGAAGCCGTGTTTCTCTCCCAGAGAATTTATGTTTTAACCGCTCGTCCTGGAACCGTTAAACAGGAGTTTGAGATTAATTTACCAGAAAATGAACAAGGAGCGCGATCGTATCA
>JBDGQV010000059.1:0-42678 GCA_042218725.1 Halothece sp.
AACATATTCCAAAATGGTGAAGAACTGACCCAATCCCATATCGAGAGATTGTTTAGAAAACATTCCTTTACTCCAAGCGGTAAAGTTAATGTCTTCTACAAAAATCATGCCAGCACTTTGGCACAATTGATGAGCAAGTTTGAAATGAAAGTCTTTTCGCTTGTTTGCTACTTTTTCATGTAGTAACGCAATTCGTTTTTGCAGTTTCTTCCAATTATTAGACCCTTTTTGTTTTCGTTTTAGAACGCTTTGCAGTAATTGAATCTTGCGCAGAACTTTGTCTAAAAACTTAGGTCTTTCAATGGTTAAACCATCTGATGTTGCCAACATACTTTGAATTCCAACATCAATTCCAATGGCGTGACCATGTGGTTGCGGTGTTGGAACATCAACATCGAGTTCTAAAGCTAAGTTAGCGTAGTAGCCAGAGGCTTTTTTTATGATCTGAACTTGTTTGATTGTAAAACCATCTGGAAGGTCCCTGGATTTAACGAATCTAACATTTTTCAGTAAAGGCATTTTAATGAACTTATCGTTAACCTCAATTTGATTGCTGATGAGATTAAACGATTTCATTCGTTTTTTGAAACGAGGAAATCCCAAACCTTTACTTTTCATATCATTAAATGCTCGATCCAATTTTCGCAATGTTTGTTGCATTGCTTGAGCATTTCCAGATTTAAAAAAATCATTAGTTTTCTTTGCTTTTGTTAGTTCTGAAGACTGTTTATGATATGTCGGATATTCAAATGGAGGAACAATATATTCAGAAGCGATCGAACACTTACTAATATCACAACTACGGCTGTTATACCAAAGTTTTCTTTGGGCTAAAGCGTAATTCCAAACCGAACGACAAACATTGAGATTGTGTTCAATCTTTTCAATTTGTTCTTTTGTTGGTTTGATCTTGTAGTTGTACGTTAAATTCAGCATTCGACTGTTTGCTTGAACAATGATTTAAGTCTAACGCAGATTTTACAAAATGACGATGTTAATTGTAAATCTCCTGATTCATCTACCCGATAAGCTGACGCTATATCGGAGCGGAGCTTTAGTGAGCATCTTCTCAGGACGTTAGATAAAGATTACAACAATGACAAGTAAGGCTTAAGGAATTGCCTCTATTTGAATTAGTGGCTCATTAAACTGGTGAGTAAAGACAGTAACGACAAACAAGAATCTGAATCAATATGTCAGGAAAGTTTATCAATATTCGGGTAGATCAAGCGACACGGGAGGCATTTCAACAAAAAGCCCAAGCCAATGGCGTTACCATGAGTGAACTGATTAAAGGTTGGATTAGTGAATACATTGCTGAGGAAACAGCAACGACCCATCACCAGCATCAGGATAACCAACAACTGTGGGAACGTTTAAAAGCTTTAGAAGAAAAAGTCGATTCCCTACCAGAAGAACCATCTTCGGTTAATCAGGAAACAGAACAGAAATTGGAACAGTATATTCAGTATGTAGATCAGCGTATTGATACTTTGGAAAGAGTGGTAATTAACCCCCTAAAAGAGGACTTTCAAGGCTTGAAAAAATCTTGGGAAGCGTTATTTAATCAAGTGCGAACTTTGGAAGACAATTTCACTCAACTCAAGAAGAATTTAGAAACTTTTCAACAAAAAACGCAACAACAAATGGCGCGGATGACGCAGTCTGTCAATCAACAATTGAAAAAGATGAAATCATTTAACCAAGATTGATTGCTCTTGGGAATCAATTAGCATGGATTCCAAGAAGTTGCGATGATCTATCAAGTTGATGGCTGAACAAGAGTATGATTAACTTTTTTAATAGGACTTGTGTGTACAGGGGCATGGTTCCCCCTTAAAATAGGGTTAGGGAATGTTGGGCTATTGGCATGACAATTCAGTTGCTAAGAGAGGTTTTTCATGAGTTTGTTTCAGCGCGATCGCGTTCTTGTCCCCATTGACTTTTCGGAATCTTCTTTTCAGGCTCTAGAAAGAACAATTCAGGAATTAGAAGACCCAGAAAAAGTTCACATTTTACACGTTTTACGGCCGCTTAATCCTGCAGATCCCGGAATTATCTGGCATACAGTTGATAATGAAACGCGGCGCCGCCATGTGGAAAAAGTATTTTATAAACGCTGTTCCACGCCCGTCTATCAAAAAGCGCCGTTTACCGTTCTAATCGGGAAACCGGCCAAGAAAATCATTGATTATGCCAAAAACAATGATATTCAATTGATTATTATTCCCTCTCACGCAAACAAGGGTCTAAATCGGTTTGCCCTTGGTTCGGTTGCAGAAAGAGTGGTACGCCAAGCGCCTTGTCCAGTGCTTGTGTTACGCGAATGATGGAAACTAGAAGTTGGTGAGGAGTCCTTGCTGTCCCAGCAATAGTTCTCGTAACAAAGTCAAGATCCCAACCCAGATGACTGGCGTAATATCCACGCCCCCCAGAGGCGGAATGACTTTTCGTAATGGAGCTAAAAAGGGCTCTGTGGGATAGGCAACAATATTGTAGGGAAATTGTTTTAAATTAATTTGCGGATACCAGGTGAGGATAATGCGGAAAATGAACAAAATCGTCATTACCGCCAAAAACAGCCCTAAACTCCAATTCACAACTGTTGATAAGTCCATGTGTCAATTATTAAAATTATTAATGAGATCGTAAAGATACTTGAGTTAGCCCTTTCCGAGGCAAAGGATTGTATCTTGCCTGTTATCCTGTAAAGTAGCATAGGGATTATACCTGTATCAATTCAGATTCAATCGATAATAGAGCAACCTAACTATGACACCATCTTTAGCAAACTTCCTTTATAGTTTACTCGCAGGAACGTTAATCGTTGTGGTTCCTGGCGCAATTGCACTCATTTTCGTTAGCGTTAAAGACCGCGTTCGTCGTTCCTAAGCGATTGTTACGTTGATGGCAAAAAGTGTCCAGGGGGAAGTTTCAAACTTGAGTTCACTGGTGAACTTAAGACGGTTTCCTCTGGACTGCTTTTATTTTCTTGATAAAAAGAATTGAGTCTGCTGATCCCAATTAATAATAATCAAACCTCAAACCCAGCAAACGCCAAAACCAAGCAAGGAGCAGAACAATGGTTAACTTCGGGCTGAATTCAGCCAGCATCCTCGGCATATTTCTCGCCATTGCGGGGGCATCTTTATATTTTATGCGCTCTTTTCGGCCGGAACTATCCCGAGATCAAGATATCTTTTTTGCTGCCGTGGGATTACTATGCGGATTTATCCTATTGTTCCAAGGTTGGCGGCTTGACCCCATTTTGCAGTTTGGGCAATTTCTTCTCACGGCAGTCGCTGTCGCGTTTGGGGTAGAAACAATTCGTTTGCGAGCAGCGACAACCGAACAAGCGAAACGCAGCGCCCCCACCGTCGATCGCGATCGTCGCACCAGTCGGGTTTATCGTGCTGAAATCGACGATATGGAACCCTCTTTTGAAGAAGAAGAACCCACTGACAGCAGACGGCGTCTCCGGGGAACTGCCACTGAGCGCTCTTCTTCCTATGAACGGGAAGAACCGCAAGTTTCACGCTCCACCAAAAGCCGTTCTAGCCGCAGCCGACGGAAATCGCGTTCCCGCCCCGCCAGCAGAACCGCAGCCGATTATCGTTATTATGAAGATGAAACGGAGGATCAGTTTGAGGCACCGGAATCAGATTTTGCCGAAGACGATGGAAGCGAGTATCTTCCCCCGCGTCGCCCCCGCTCTGATGACCAAGAGAGTTATCCCTCAACCCGTTCCCGTCGGAAACCTCGTCCTAGCCGTCGGCAAACCCCAACTAGAGAAGGGCGGCGCAGTTCTTCGTCTCGTCCGCCGGTAGAGCGTCCGCCTTCTCGTCGCCGCCCTTTTCCTGCTGAAGAAGATTATGTCGATTATAAACCGATTGATCCTCCTGAAGATGAGGATGATCCCGATAATAACAATCAGTTTGATTATTAGTTGAAAGCAGACGTTTAGGCGATTGTTACCGAAAACAAATTTTCAACGATGGCTGGGTTGGGGAGTAGGTATGGCATTACTCAGCCTACTGGCTGCTTGCGATTCTTCGAATCTCCCCCAAGGTACGGCAGGGATTAATAGCCGTTATAATGATGAACAACCGAGCTTAAGCGGCAATGGACGCTACTTGAGTTGGGTGTCGAACCGCAATGGTCGTCATCAAGTGTTGCTTTACGATTTATCTCGTAAAGAATTTGTGCCGTTACCCGGATTGAACCCGGAAAATGCCCTAACAGAAAGTCCAAGTTTGAGTCGCACCGGACGGTATTTAGTATATCTGGTCAGTCGTCAAGGTCGTCCTCAAATTGCGCTATACGATCGCTATGTGGAAAAAACGCAAATTCTGACTGATTCTTATCCGCATTGGGTGCGAAATCCGGATATTAGTCTCAATGGACGCTACATTGTTTTTGAAACTGCCCGTCGCGGTCAATGGGATGTGGAACTATTAGACCGGGGACCGAAGGTGGAACCAGATATTGAAGAGGGCACACGAATTTATGGCAACCCGTAGGCTATCTTTACCTGTGAAATTGTTGTCTTGCTTGTTGTTGAGTCCGCTCTTGGCCAGTTGTGGCGGCTATCCCCAGGTAGTGAAACTTCCGTTTTCGCAACAAGGGGAGGGGGTGAATACCGCGGCCTCTGAATTTCATCCGGAAATGGCCCAACGTTACGTGGCGTTTGTTTCCGATCGCAATGGGTCACAGGATATTTATCTTTATGATCAGCGCGATCGCGAGTTAATTTCGCTTCCTGGACTCAATGCCCTGGATGAAATGGCATCTAATCCGGCAGTTTCCGAAAATGGACAATTAATTGCGTTTACCAAACAGGGTCAGGGACAATCCGATATTTATTTATATAATCGAGAAACCCGAGCTGTACGCAATCTAACCAGCAATTTATCCGCTCAAGTTCGTCATCCCACCATTAGTGCCGATGGCTCAACCATTGCGTTTGAAGCGAATCCAGATGGCAATTGGGATATTTTAGTTTATGACCGCTCTGGCAATCCCCTAGATTTGCCTGGAATGCAATGACCCCTCAGCAATAATATCAGCGAGCCTGAACAGTCGATAAGGAAATTATTTTCTAAAAGCGGAGAGGGGGAGATTCGAACTCCCGGAGCCTCTCGGCTCAGCCGATTTCAAGTCGGCCGCAATCGACCACTCTGCCACCTCTCCTTGACCATAGACTATAATAACAACTCCTCAGGGATGACTTCCACCTGCGAATCAAAAATTTGTTCTTGCACAATGGAAACGTCTTGGGCCACCCAAACTAAGCGAATTTGAGCGACAAAACCGTCACGCAGAGATACTAAAAAAAACTTCCGAACCCGTTTTCCTTGGGGCGTTTTAATAATTCTCGGCACACAGGCGGCATTCAAATACACCGTTCCCTGTTCATCCTTGACGACGGCAGTGCGTTGATAACGGTTGGTATAGCGGAGACGATGGTGCATGTGGCCAAAAGTCACCAAGGGAATCGTTTTCCCCAACTGACGGGTTTGCGCGATCGCGCTTGCTAAATCGGGATCGCCATAATCTCCCCCAGCTGGATGCCAATCGCGGCCGCAGCTATCGTGAGGATTGCCGCCTAATCCCTTTGGTCCATTATGAGCGAGAAAAATGGCGGTGGGATAAGCCGTTGTTTTCACTGCCTCCATTATCCGTTTTGTGGAAGCCTCAAAACCGTCAATGCCATATCGTTGTTGATAAAACGCTCGATTCCGCCATTTGGAACCGCCCCAACTAAAGGGACGACTTCCGACTACTGACAGATGTAGGCGGGAAAAATCTTGTTTATTGTATCCCACATGACTTTCACCAAGAAGATTGAGTTGTTGCGCGACGCGATCCTCCTGGGTAGGGTCATAAGGACACCTTTTTCGCCCTCGTTTTGAGGCACTGTAATGAGCATCATGATTGCCTAAAATTACTGCTTTCGGTAGTCTTAAGTTGGCCACTTGCTGGACAACTGGCACCGCTTCGTTACCAAAATCGCCAACAAATAGTGCTAAATCAACCCCTAGTGCTTCTAAACTATCATTATCCGCCCTCTCCCACTGATCATGGACATCTCCTACCACCGCGATCGTATAAGGTTGTTGTTGTAATCTGCCTCTCATCCCTGAAATTGTTGTTAAGCTTACAGATACATTTGTTACCTTAAGGCAAAAATTAGAAAAATATCACGGAACAAACAGTGCAAAAAAACGCCAATCAATCACCAAATCGTAAAATTCCCCCCTAGGGTTACGGCTATTCCCATTGTGAATATTTAACAATAAGGGATAAGGTGAAATAAATTGATAACAAAATTTAAAAAAGCAGTCTATCCAAGATAGTAACTATGTTTGAATACTTTACTGATAAAGCTATTAAAGCAGTTGTTCTCGCCCAAGAAGAAGCGCGCCGGATGAAGCAAAATCTGGTTGGGAGTGAACAAGTGCTGCTAGGGCTCATTGCTGAAGAAAGTAGCGATGCGGCCAAAATCCTAAACCAGTTCGGGGTCAAACTCAAAGATGCCCGACAAATTATCGAAGGATTAGTGGGTTCCGGGTCGGACAATGTTCCCGCCAATATTCCGTTTACACCGAGAGCGAAGCGCATTTTTGAACAAGCCCTGCAAATTGCTCGTCAAAAATCTCACGAATCCATTCTTCCTGAACATATTTTACTGGCAATGACCCAAGAAGAAGGTGTTGCCACTAAAGTCCTGAATCAGTTAGGCGTCGATCCCCAACAAGTCGCTGCCCGTTTAGAAGAATCCTTGGATAATCCCGATCAAGGCAGCGAAGAAGGTCCTGCTGCGGCAAGTGCCAGTATGGGCAGCGAATCCCGCGGCCGGGGCTTTGGCTTCAATCCCCAACAGCAACAGCAAGGAGAAGGCGGCTTAAAGTCATTTGCGATTAACTTAACCGAACGGGCGCAAAATGACGAAATTGACCCCATTATCGGACGCGACCAAGAAGTGGAACGCACCATCCAAATTCTAGGCCGTCGTACCAAAAACAATCCAGTTTTAGTGGGAGAACCGGGGGTGGGGAAAACTGCCATAGCAGAAGGTTTAGCACAACGGATTGTTCGTCAAGATGTGCCGGAATCCCTATCCGATAAGCAAGTCTATAGCCTAGACATGGGCTTGTTGGTTGCTGGGACTCGCTTCCGCGGCGAGTTTGAAGAGCGCCTCAAAGGCATCGTCAAAGAAGTACAAGATGCCGGCAACATTATCTTGGTCATTGACGAAATTCATACCCTCATTGGCGGGGGGGCCATGGAAGGCGGTATGGATGCCGCTAACCTCCTCAAACCGGCTTTAGCGCGCGGTGAATTGCAGTGTGTAGGAACCACCACCCTAGATGAATATCGTCAGTACATCGAAAAAGATGCAGCCTTAGAACGGCGTTTTCAGCCGGTGATGGTGGACGAACCCTCTGTGCAACAAACCATTGAAATTCTAGAGGGCATTCGCACACCCTACGAAGAGTATCATAAGGTCAAAATTTCCTTAGAAGCCCTAGAAGCCGCTGCCAAACTGTCCGATAAGTATATTAACGATCGGCAATTGCCGGATAAAGCCATCGATTTAATTGATGAAGCCGGCTCCCGATTGCATTTAAATCACTCTATGGCGGAAAAATCTGGCGATAATGAAGAAAGCCAGGAAGAATCGGAATCTCAAGAATTGCCGGTGGTGGGCTTAGATGAAATTGCTCACATTATCTCTTCTTGGACAGGCGTTCCGGTCAATAAATTGACTCAAGCCGAATCGGAACTCTTGTTGCATCTGGAAGATACCCTCCATGAACGGATTATTGGCCAGAGTGAAGCAGTAACGGCAGTTTCCCGTGCCATTCGTCGGGCGCGTGTCGGCATGAAAGATGAGGATCGCCCGATCGCGAGCTTTATCTTCTCCGGTCCCACTGGCGTCGGCAAAACTGAGTTAACCAAGGCATTGGCGCAATATATGTTCGGTGACGAAGAGGCGATGATTCGTCTCGATATGTCCGAATATATGGATCCGCAAAGCGTCTCCAAATTAATCGGTTCCCCGCCGGGATTTGTCGGCTACGATGAAGGCGGACAACTGACTGAACAAATCCGTCGCCGCCCTTACACGGTGGTTCTCCTCGATGAAATTGAAAAGGCCCATCCCGATGTCTTCAATTCTCTGCTGCAAATCATGGATGACGGTCATCTCACCGATGCCAAAGGGCGAGAAGTGAACTTCAAGAATACCTTGATCATTATGACCTCCAACATTGGCTCCAAAGCCATTGAAAAAGGAGGCGGCGGCCTCGGATTTGAATTGGATGAAGAAGGGGAAGGCGAATATACGCGGATTCGCAACCGTATCCAAGAAGAAATGAAAGGTTACTTCCGTCCTGAGTTCTTGAACCGGGTTGATGAAGTAATTGTCTTCCGTCAACTGAAGAAAGAAGAAGTGGGCGAAATTGCCGACTTGCTCTTGAAAGAAATTGGCGATCGCCTCCAAGATCAGCAAGGCATTGAGTTAGAAGTAAGCGATCGGTTTAAGGATCGCGTCATTTCGGAAGGGTATGATGTTACTTACGGTGCCCGTCCGTTACGCCGCGTCTTGATGCGCTTGCTGGAAGATAATTTAGCCCAGGCCATCCTTTCTGGGGAAATTAAGGAAGGAGATGCGGCCTTCGTGGATACCGATGAAGAAGGCAATATTCAAGTCAGCCAAGGTTCTCAGAAGAAACAACTGCAACCGGTCGGTTAACCATGGTTCTCCCCTTTCTCCGTTTAGAAAGGGGGGAATTGCTCACGCCAAAGCAACAACCCCAGTATGAAAGCATACGTCATTGGATTAGGGCGTTCTGGCATTGCGGCCGCCCGTTTGTTGAAGCAACAAGGCTGGGAGGTGACAATCAGCGATCGCGGAACGTCTGATTCCTTACAAGCCCAGCAAAGTTCCCTGGCTCAAGAAGCGATTACTGTCAAATTAGGGGAAACCCCCACTCTAGAAACTTTACAGACGGTTGATTTAGTCATTGTCAGCCCTGGTGTTCCTTGGGATGTCCCCGTTCTTGTACGCGCTCGGGAACACAATATTCCCATGTACGGGGAAATTGAGCTGGCTTGGCGGAGCTTAAATGGCATTCCTTGGGTTGGCATTACCGGAACCAACGGTAAAACCACAACCACTGCTTTGTGTTCTGCCTTGTTTCAAGGGGCGGGGTTAAATGCGCCGGCTTGTGGCAATATCGGCAAAGCCGCTTGTGAATTGGGCTTACAAGAAACAACATTTGATTGGATTATTGCCGAAATTAGCAGTTATCAAATTGAATCTTCTCAAAAACTAGCCCCTGAAATTGGAATTTGGACGACGTTTTCTCCGGATCATTTAGAACGTCACTATACATTAGAAAATTATTTTAATATTAAGAAATCACTCCTCGATCGCGCTCAGTTGAAAATTCTCAATGCAGATGAACCGGATTTGCGCGAGCTAGCGAAGGAAAATTGGCCGCAAGTCTATTGGGCAAGCAGTAAAGGCGCTCAGGCATTAATTGGCGATGCCAGCCGGGGCATTTATGTGGAGGGAGAAGACATTATTGCCTTTGGGGAAAAACTCTTAAAGGTCAGCGAGTTTCCCATGGCGGGGGAACATAATCTGCAAAATTTATTGCTGGCAGTAGGGGCAGCCCGGTTAGCCGGTGTGGATAAAAGCGCGATCGCGCACAGTATTATTAATTTCCCAGGGGTTCCCCACCGCTTGGAAGCAGTGTGTCATCTCGACGGGGTTCCTTTCATTAACGATAGCAAAGCCACGAACTACGAAGCCGCCTGGGTGGGATTATCCTCGGTTCCAACTCCAGCAATTTTAATTGCCGGGGGACAGGCGAAAAATGGGAATGACCAACATTGGTTGCAATTAATCAAGGAAAAAACCAGTGCCGTCTTACTCATTGGGGAAGCAGCGCCCAAGTTTGCCCAGCGCCTGGAAGAAATGGATTACCACGCTTATTACTTGGCAGACACCATGGAAACTGCCGTCACGGAAGCCGTGGCAAAGGTACAACAACAGCAAGGCTCAGCGGTTCTTCTCTCTCCGGCTTGTGCCAGTTTTGATCAGTATGACAATTTTGAACAACGCGGCGATCATTTCCGCAACCTTTGTCTAAATTATGTCAAGGGGTCGCAATAATATGCAAAATGCGATCTAAATTTTCCCATTCCCCAACAATGCGTCGCTTCGGTTCGGGATAAACTCTCACTAACGTTGGCGTTGCTGAAATTTGATTTAACTCTGCTTGTTCAGGATGTTTCATAATATCCACGACTTTCAAAGTATAGGAATTGCTCAGTTTTTCCTCTAGAAAGCGATACAAGGTGGTTAAGGCTTGAGTCGTGGCCTGAGAATGACCGGAAATAAATAACCGTAAAATATAGGTTCTGGGAGAGGGATCCGAGGTACTCCCAGCAGAAGCAGCAGCTCGAAGCGAGGCTAAATTAACCACTAAATTGTGATTTTCCCAAAGTTGCGGAAATTGTTCTCGATAACTTTCAATAATGCTGGGATCGCCATAATTTTCCTGCCAAGGAAGCACCGTCCATGATTGCGGAGTTGTGCCAAAGATTGCACTCAACAGAGGCCGATAGCGTTGCACTAAAGGGTAAACTTCACTCATGACCCGCACTTGTTGAGTTTTGGGATCAATCCACTGATCCACAGTTGCGGTATAGGCCGGAATTAAAAAGTGGGGAGATTCACTCAGATGCAATAACTCTTGCAACCCTTCACATAAATCCAGATGCCAATGTTTGCTTTTATCAACATCCAGACCATAGATTAAATCTCCCCCAGGGGTAAATAAAGCAATCCCTTTATAGGCTTGATGCTGCTCCATGCCCCGATATTAAACGCGTCCTCTTAGCATTTGCGCCATTTCATTGGGAGAAGGCGCCCATTCGAGTGCGGTTTCTTCAGTAATCCGTCCTTCTTGATATAAATTAAACAGGGATTTATTCATGGTAATCATGCCATCAAATTCCCCCTCCACCATCAATTCGTTAATTTCGTCGTATTTGTTCTCTCGAATGTAATCTTTCACCGTTTCGGTATTAATCATAATATCGTGGAAGGCAGCCCGTTTCCCGTCAGTGGTGCGACATAAGCCTTGAGAAATGATCGAAACGAGAGACTCAGCGAGGGCGACGCGCATTGATGGTTGTTCATCGGGATTATAAAGACTTAAAATCCGCTCAATGGTTTTGACGGCACTATTGGTATGGAGGGTGCCAAAAACCACGTGACCGGTTTGCGCGGCTTTGAGAGCGGTATTGACGGTTTCGCGATCGCGCATCTCCCCAATGAGAATCACATCAGGATCTTCCCGCAAAGAAGCTTTCAGGGCTTTATCAAACTCTAAAGTGTGAATGCCCACTTCCCGTTGCCGAATCAGGGATTTCTTACTTTGATGAACAAACTCGATGGGATCTTCAATGGTCACCACATGTTTGGGCATTTCTTGGTTAATATAATCCACCATGGCAGCCAGGGTGGTTGATTTCCCCGATCCGGTTGGCCCCGTCACCAAAATCATCCCTTTATGATAATGGCAAATATCTTTAAAGACCGAAGGCAATCTTAACTCTTCAAGAGTCGCAATTTTCAAGGGAATTAACCGCAGTACCATCCCTGGGCCATTGAGGGTATCAAACACATTGATCCGAACCCGCGCAAAGTCGTATTGTGTTGCCCCATCAAACTCCAGATTGCTTTGAAACTTCTCCACTTCTTCTTCGGAGAGAATCTCATACAACCAACTCATGAAGGTGTTATAGTCGGTTTCGGGATAATCGGAATAATCCATTTCACCCCGGTTCCGGAAGCGGGGAATTTCGCCGACCCCTAAGTGAACATCGGAAAACCCATCTTCATGGGCTTGTTTAATAATTTCACCTAATTTCGGTTGTCCTGGGGAAGGAGATGGTTTTTTGACTCCTGGAAAAGCAGGCTGGGCTGGCTTCTCCCGTTTTGTTTCAGTACGCGAAGTTTGGCGAGTTACCTCTAAATTAGAAGAAGATTGAGTGGGAATGTCCCCCTGCCGTTTTTTTGGAACGCGAGGCGGGGGTGGCGGCGGCGGTGTATTCGGACGAGATTGGGGTTGTTGAACCATAAATGAAATTAACTAACCTCAGTTCAAGGCTGTCTTTAGTGACTATTGTGGCATTGCGATGAATAGTTTGTTGAGACGTTCCCGAGAACATCTCAACATTTTATTGATGGTTGGTTTCATGAAACCTTAATTGGTTCACCAATCAACAGTAACTAGCGTACCCATCATCAATGACAAATTAATCCAAACCGACCAATTTTGCGCTTAATTCCCATAACCGTTCGGCTTTAGCTTCATCGCTTGCTTCTGGCGACATTTCTTGAACAAAGGATGTCCCGTTTTTCTTTTGACGATTGCCCCAACTCCAGTAAGCACCGGATTGGTTATATTCAGGATCTTTAACCACAGCAGCGACACGCTTTCCGGCTTCTTCTTGGGAAATATAACCGCCGGTAATTTTCTTTTGAAACCAAGGAAAGATTTTTTGGAACAGGGAATAGTGGTTGCGGAATAAGGGGCTTTCGGCAACACAGCCAGGATAAAGAGAGCTAAAGGTGATTCCCGTGGCATCGTGATAGCGTCGGTGCAGTTCTCGCATCGTGAGAACATTGCACAGTTTGCTGTCTTTATAGGCTTTACCGGGTTTGAATTTTTTGCCGTTAATCATCGAAATTGGCGGTTTGAAGCCTTGTTCAAAGCCTTCGAGGTTTCCTAAGTCTGGCGGGGCAGGGATGGGGATTTTGCCGCCTAATTCTTTGCGGTTAGCAGTAACAGTTCCCAAAATCACCAGTCGCGGTTCAGCAGAAGACGATTTTTTCAAGTCTTCCAGCATTAAGTTGCACAGCAGAAAGTGTCCGAGATGATTGGTGGCAACGGTGAGTTCATAGCCATCGCGGTTGCGTTTGGGTTCTTTGAGAATCGGCATATATACCGCTGCATTGCACACCAAGGCATCAAGGGATTTGCCAGTGGATCGGAAATTATTGACAAATTCTCGAACACTGTCAAAGTTGGCCAAATCAAGGGGAATTACTGTATACCGATCTTTGGGAATGCCGACTTCTTGCGCGGCTTGTTCGGTTTTTTCCAGATTGCGGCACCCCATAACAATGTCCCATTGATTGGTATCGGCTAGGGCTTTTGCTGTATATAAGCCGACTCCTGAGGAAGCCCCAGTAATCACGACTGTTGAACGTTGATTGTCTGCCATGTTTTCCTAACTCCGTTAAGAATTGTGAGTTACTAACCAGATTTGTGTTCAAATTTTACCGTCAGTAAAGGGGGCAACGGAGATGAGGACAACAATTATTAATTTTTTGTTAGGGCTTGGGAAAGGGTATCCCTAGCCACTTCTACCAGCGCGATCGCGTTTTCATAGAGCATCCTGGTGGGGCCAATCAATCCCACACTCCCTGCCGGCGATTCCCCTTGGTAATATTTTGCTGCAATCAGACTGCAAGTTTGCATGGGTTCCAAGGGATTTTCCGAACCAATTCTAACGGTGACGCCTCCTTCGCTGTTATTCGGTTCCACCAAGTTAAAAATCACGGGAAATAGTTGATCTTGTTCAACTTCCAACAGATGCAAGAGGGTTTGGACTTGTTGCAGTTGTGAAAATTCCGGTTGCCGCAACACTTCCGAAATCCCTCGCACTAAAATTTGCGAAGAAGTACAACTTTGACAGCGTTGGATCAGTTGTTGACAAATTTGTTGCAATAACTGTTGGTCCTGTTTCCATTCTCGTTCTAGTTCACTGGCTTGGAGCGTTGCCAGTTCTGATAAGGGACGGCCTTGGAATTTAGAATTCAAAAAATTCGACAATAAGTCCAACTCTTGTTCAATCCCCTCTCCGGAAGCCCATCTTTCAGCAATATGGGAGGGCAGTTCAATTAATCCCGATTGCGTTTGATAGGAATCTGTAATAAGAATCAGCATAATGCGCTGATCATCTAGAGGAAGGAGTTGCAGATGGCGTAAATAGGCCGTTTCTTGTTGGGGAAAGGTAATTAACGCAATATAACCGCTGAGGGTAGCTAACAGTTGCGCGACTCCATGTAACAGCGCTTCTAAACTTCCCACTTCTTCTTTAATGGCATTGCTCAACAGGTTATCGAGTTTTTCCCGTAGGGCTTGATCCGGCAACATCAGCTGATCGACGTAGGTGCGATAGCCCCAATCAGAGGGAATACGCCCTGCAGAAGTGTGAGGTTGATACAGCAGTCCTGCTTTTTCCAGCCATCCCATTGCATTACGGACCGTTGCCGAACTTACGGTAAAATTATATTCATTGACTAAGGTTTTCGAGCTGACCGGTTCTGCAGTGGCTACATAATGGCGGATGGTTGTGGACAGAATGTGCTGATGACGTTGTTTTAGTCGCATGGTTGGTAATTTTCAAGTTAATAGTTAAGGGGTCGCTATACATTCAGTAGCGAGGAATCGAGGGATCAATGGCTACCGAATAAGCATCGATGCCGCCAATGACATTTTTGACGTTAGTAAACCCTTGTTGGTTCAACCAGTAACACATTTGGGCAGAACGAACGCCATGATGACATAAAACAAAGGTTTCTTTGTCCGCATCGAACTGGTTGTGAATTTGGTCTGCCCATTGTTCGTATTGGCTTAAGGGAAGATTGGTAAAGCCATCAATGGCTGCAGTTTCTACTTCTTGCGGTTCTCTAACATCAATGAGTTGTAATTGATCTTGGGATTTATTTTGCAGCGCGATCGCGAGTTGTTCCACAGAAATTTCTTGTAAAGGAGTCTGAACCATCTGATCACCGGTTTCCAATAACGTCTCAATCTCTATCTTGACATTTTGACCGAATTGTTCACGGAACTCATTAATGTTGCTAAATGTTACAGCTTGACCGAACTGGATTAGATAACCAGGTTCCTCCTTCTATCTTGATGCCGTCTGCCAAACCAGCAAAACCGGCTCAGGATGTAATCATCGCCTTTAGCGGTTCGTTACAATTGGATAACCAGGTCTAGTCAGAATAACAAGCTTAACCTATGATCCCTACCGTAATTGAAACCTCCGGTCGCGGCGAACGCGCCTTTGATATTTACTCTCGTCTCCTCCGGGAGCGCATTGTCTTTTTAGGACAACAGGTTGACGATGAAATTGCCAACTTGATTGTCGCACAGATGCTCTACCTCGAAGCAGAAGATCCCGAAAAAGATATTTATCTCTACATTAATTCTCCAGGTGGCTCTGTGAGTGCCGGATTTGGCATTTTCGACACCATGAAGCAAATCACGCCTCATGTGTCCACCATCTGCTTAGGACTGGCTGCCAGTATGGGCGCTTTTCTCCTCAGTGCTGGAGAACCCGGAAAACGTCTGAGTCTTCCTCATTCCCGAATTATGATTCACCAGCCATTAGGCGGTGCCCAAGGTCAAGCAGCAGATATTGAAATCCAAGCCAGAGAAATCCTATATCTCAAACAACAATTAAATCAATATTTGGCTGAACATACCGGTCAACCCTTAGAACGAATCCAAGAAGACACAGAACGGGATTTCTTTATGTCTCCTCAAGAATCCATGGACTATGGATTGATTGATCGCGTTATTGAACGTCGTCCGTCTGCGAGCAACCCACCCGCTTAAAGGGCAATCAGTGACCAGCAACGCACTAGAGGCTTGGTTGCTGGTTGCTGATCAATCCTGTTGCGGGGGAGTGGGTTGTTTTTCCAGATATTGCAGGAACTCTAACAACTCAGATTCCGAAAGCAGAGAGCGCGATCGTTTTCCGTAGGTTTCCTCTAAAAACTTCCTTCCTTGTTCGTTAGTCCACTGCAGCCGTTTTAATTCAACATTGGTTCGCGCAATAATATCGGAATAATCCATCGTTGTTTGCTCATCGCTGCTGGAAGAGCTAACTGAAATATCTGATGATTCCACAGGAGAAGCGTTGTCATTAGAAAGTGTTTTCTCCTCAGTAGAAGAAGGGTTGTTAACTGGCGCTGCAGGCTTTTGCGGGCTCTCTTCCGTTTTCGTTTCAGTTTCAGAGAAGGCAACATTCGGTTCCGATTCCAGAGTAGCCTGGGAAAAATTTGCCCCTGCCGAAGCAGTGGCAAAAGAGGAGGATGGGGGTTCTTCGGCAGCAGTTGCCGTTGTTTTTGGCGAAGCAGAAGCCGTAACTGTTGTTGCTTGAGCACTGCTTTCCTTGACTGGGGCGTCAGTTAAGGAAGAATCGGCAGGAGGTTGAGCCGGGGTTAGGGAAATATCTAAAACGGCAAGGGCACGGGTGCGAGCTTGATCTTCGGCTTTTTCTACCGTATCCGCTGCGGCTAATCCGGTTGCCAGCGTTAATCCCTCATTCTGTACACTGGCGCGAACAATATATTTGCCATGGTCAATTTGGACTAATTCAGTAATCAGACATCCCCGTGGAAAATAACGACGAAATTGCTCAAACATAATGATGATTGGTATCTTGTTTCGGAATTCGGCAGAGCTATGGGTTGAATCGTTATGGCAATGAGTTCAAATCAGCTCCAAAAGCAGATAAAATAAGGCAAGATGGCACTACTACAGTAGTTTAATTCCTATTGAGCTAAAATGCTATTGAAAGCTAAGCCGCTTGATACGCTCCAAAGACATCAGACGTTTAGTCGCTTGCTTTCTAACAAATGTTGTCTTTGATTGGTTAATCGTTCAAGGCACAATCAACGACTTGCAGATTGCGTCTTCTTTACTGTAGAGGCGTCTGCTCCCAGCGTTGTTATCGTAGTTGCCTCAGGTAGAGATGTAGAATGTAGTGCATCTTTACCGGAAACGTCTGTACATTGATGGAAGTGAACCTCAAGAGATACTAATATCAGATGGAATTTTCAATCGCTACAATCCTGTCTCATTTAAGTGATAATAAACTGGTCGCACCAAAAGTTCTCGAAAAAAAACTCAATCTTCAAGATGAAACCAGTATCCAAAAACTGCAAATTGCTTTGGATGCTTTAGAACGGATTGGCATTATTGTTAAAGAACGCGGCAAATATCGTTGCCCTCCTCAAGAAGATGTCGTAGAAGCCAAACTCCGTTGTTCCAGTAAAGGCTTTTGTTTTGCCATTCAAGATCAAGAAGGAACGGATGATATTTATGTGCGAGAATCTCATTTAGGAAGCGCCTGGAATGGCGATCGCGTTTTAGTGAAAGTCATCAAAGAAGGCAGCCGCCGCCGCTCTCCCGAAGGGGAAGTACAAGTCATCCTCGACCGCGCCAATCCTTCCCTATTAGCGCAAGTTAGAAAAGTTGAAGACAATAATCATCAAGAATATCATGCCGTTCCCCTCGATGATCGCCTGCTGTTTGAACTGAATCTAGCCCCCGATGGCCAAGATTTAGAAAGCGCGGTGGATCATTTAGTGCATCTGGAAGTGTTGCGATATCCTCTAGGGGATCATCCTCCAGTTGGCCGAGTGACGAAAGTTTTGGGAAGCGATGCCGAAGAAGCGGCGGATACCGATATTGTTTGTTGTAAACATGATCTGCCCAGAGCGTTTTCTGAAGCAGCCCTGCAAGAAGCCCAAGCGCTCACGCCAAATCTCGATGAAACGACCCTGCAAAACCGACAAGATTATCGGGATCTGCTGACGATTACCCTAGAAGAAACCTCGGGAGAGCAAGACAACAACCCCTTTGTGGAAAATGCTCTAACCCTTGAGAAAACGGATAGCGGCAATTGGCGTTTAGGGATTCACATTGCTGATGTCGCCCATTATGTTTCTGCCGATTCTGCCCTGGATGCTGCCGCCAAACAACGAGGCACCACGGTTTTTTTAAGAGATGTCATTATTCCCCTCTTGCCTCAAGGAGTGCAAGACTGTGCGTCTCTAACCCCAGGAGACGATCGGCTTGCAGTGAGTATCATGTTGACTCTGGGGCAAATGGGGGAAATTCAGACCTATGAAATCCATGAAAGCGTGATTCGGGTGGATCAACAATTTAGTTATGAGCAAGCGCAATCCCTTCTCGGAAAAGGTCAGGAGGGGGACACAGAGATCACCCCTGCTGTGGAAATGCTCAATGAACTCTTCTTTACCCTTAGCCCGCTCGTAAAAGCGCAACGGTTACAGCGAGGCGGATTTGATATCGAATTGCCGGAAGCGCAAGGCGGGTTTAAAGATGAAGGGCGTTTAGGGGCTGTGGTTGTCACCTCGTCTTTACCCGTGCGTTCCCTGTTAACCGAGTTGATGATCTTAGCCGGACAAGCCGTGGGACCGCATTTACAAGCCCTTGATGTTCCCGGTATTTACCGCATTCAGCAAATTTCCGACTATACCGAAATTGAAGACTTGATGAAACTGGGGAACAACTTGGGATTAGAGTTGGAACTGGAAAACGACGACGAGTTGCGTCCTCAAGATTACCAGAACTTCAGCCGACAAATTGCCAAATCCAATGCCGAACGGGTGTTGATGTTTTTCTTAAAATCTACGCTGAAATTAGCCAAATATAGCACCAAGCCCGGGGAACATTTTGGCCTGGCGGAAAATAACGCTTATAGTCCTTGTGTCTCCCCTGGACAGCGTTATGCTGATTTGTGGGTGCAACGCATCTTGAAATCCGTTTTCCAAAATGGGCGCGATCGTCGTCACAGTCGAGCGAAAGAAGGGGTAGATCTGCACAGCAATAGCAGTCATGGCAAAATTAACTGGAATGTTCTGCCCCCTAACATGGCCAGTGACTACGAAGAACAAATTGCCAGCTTCATCCATCATCTCAATGAACGAGACAAGATGGTGGAAGATGCCGAAAATGACCTGAAAGGGCTGAAAAAAGCCGAAAAAATGAAAGAACGAACCGGAGAGGTCTTTTCCGGTTTAATTACAGGGGTTCAATCTTACGGCTTCTTTGTCGAAATTGAAGACTTATTAGTCGAAGGATTGGTTCACGTCAGTTCTCTAAAAGATGACTGGTATGAATACCGCGCCCGTCACGCTTGCTTAGTCGGACGTAAAAATCGGATTGCTTACCGTCTGGGTTCCCGAGTCAAAGTGCAAGTGAAAAGTGTTGATTACTATCGTCAGCAAATTGACTTAGTTACTGTTTCGGGGGCAACCCCAGCAACCGATGAAGATTTTGATAGCTAATGGGCCAACCAATAACCGATAACGAATGATTGATTTTCCAATAACTGTGGGCATTAGTGGCGCATCTGGTTTAATTTATGCGGTGCGCACGCTGAAATACTTATTGGCGGCCAACTATACCGTGGATGTTGTGGCGTCTAAAGCCAGCTTCATGGTTTGGCAAGCTGAAAATGAGATCAAAATGCCAGTGGAACCGGAACAGCAAGAACAATTTTGGCGAGATCAAGCTGAGGAAAGCGAAGGCGGAAAACTACGGTGCCATCGCTGGGGAGATGTTGGCGCCACCATTGCCAGCGGTTCCTATCGCACCCGAGGCATGCTCATTATTCCCTGTAGTATGAGTACTGTCGCGAAAATTGCTCAAGGCTTAAGTTCCGACTTGTTAGAACGGGCTGCCGACGTGCAACTGAAAGAAGGAGGCAAGTTAGTGGTAGTGCCTCGGGAAACGCCGTTTAGTTTAATTCATCTCCGCAATTTAACAACGCTTGCTGAAGCGGGGGGAAGAGTCGTTCCTGCGATTCCGGCTTGGTATCATCATCCAGAAACGATTGAGGATTTGGTCGATTTTGTGGTTGCTCGCAGTTTAGATCAATTTGATATTCGATGTGTTCCTTTCCAACGTTGGGAAGGACATTGAATTGCCATAAAAAATCCCCCGCCTATTGGGGGATTAAAAAAACTGTTTTTTAAGCAAAGTTTTGAACCGGGAGGTTGCTGGTATGAACAATTAACATCGGACGCGCCAGACGGTTTAACAAGCCGGACGCAATACTGCCATAGAAGAATTGATCTAAGCCGACTCTTGCGCTGCTGGTCATGGCAATTAAATCCGGCTGGCTTTTCTCAGCAACCGCCATAATACTATCGATGGGACGACCATACAACAAATTCACTTGGACATCATAGCCATGTTCTTGAAATTGATTTTTCCAATTTAAGAGATAGTTTTTAGCCGTTTTAATCCGTTCTAGTTCCTGATGTTTGCCGAGTTGACTTAAGAGATGTTCTGGAACAATCTCTTCTTTAATTTCTTTGTCTAAGTTGACAAACGCTGCTTTATGGTGAGGGCTGCTAACGACTCGCACTAAAACAATGGTTGCGTCATAAAGTCGTGCAATATGCTGAATATGAGGCATAATGGCTTCTGATTGTTTAGAGCCATCAATAGGTACCAAAATCCGGTTATTGGTTTTTAAGCTAATTTCAGTGTCGGCTGTTGCCACTAAAGTTGGACAGGGAGCGCGATTTAACAGTGCAGAACTGACGCTGCCATAAATTACTTTCTTTAACCCAGAGTGACCTTGACTGGTAATGGCCAATAAATCAATCGCCATTTCATCAATGGCATGGAGAATGGCATCAACGGCAACGCCCCGTAATAAGAGAATTTCTGCCGACAAGCCGTCTTGCTCAAATTGATTTTTCCAACCGTTTAAGTAAGCTTTGGCATTATCGACTTTTTGGGGCTTAAAGGTAACTTGTTCTTCTTGATTGATATCTAAAATTGCACTGCGAGTTGCCGGTTCAATGACTTGCGCAAAATAGACTGTGGCGCCATCGTGTTGCGCTAAGTTGGCAACGTGGGGAATAATGGCTTCTGCCGTTTTTGATCCATCTAGAGGAACTAATATTTTATTATACATAATAATTCACAGCTTTTACTTAAGTATTTAAAAATGAACGAAGATGACTCTTGACAAACAAGAGCCATCCTAATGATCAAAGATTATTCGTCTTTAGCAAACTGGGCATTTTCTCGGGAGGACATCATGGCGGCAATTTTCTCTTCGCGTCTTGCCTCCGCTTGTTGCAGTTCTGCCGCTTCTAATTCATTTAGTTCTCGGTTTAACCCCTGATTCAGGCTATAAGCCATAATCAGCAAGACAAAGGCAAAGGGTAATCCGGTCGTAATGGCAGCGGTTTGCAAGGCACTTAACCCCCCGCCAATAAGTAAAACCGCAGCAACAACTCCTTCCATGGTTGCCCAAAATACCCGTTGTGCAACTGGAGAATCCAACTTGCCGCCGGAAGTTAAGTTATCTACCACCAAGGAACCGGAGTCAGAAGAGGTAACGAAGAAAATGGTTACTAGCCCAATGGCAACAAGAGAACTTAATACGGTTAGGGGCAAATTTTCCAGCATGACAAACATTGCCGTGGCAACGTTCTCTTGTACAGCACCAGCAATATCGGCCGTATTGCTTAGTTGAAGACTTAACGCTGTGCCTCCCATTGCCGAAAGCCAGAGGAAAGAAAGGAGACTGGGAACAATTAAAACGCCAATCACAAATTCACGAATGGTGCGCCCTTTGGAAACACGGGCAATGAACATCCCCACAAAGGGAGACCAAGAAATCCACCATCCCCAGTAAAAAACGGTCCAAGCGTTTTGCCAAGATCCATTTTCAGGCCCTTCGCCAAACGATTCGGTCCAAAAACTGAGCAGGGGAAAACTGGCAATATAATTGCCCAAATTTTGAACAAAGCTATCTAAGATAAACAGAGTGGGACCGAGAATTATAATAAACAGCATAAAAATAGCTGCTAAATACAGATTCCATTCACTTAGTCGGCGGACACCACCGTCTAATCCCACCATAACTGAGAGCGTGGCAAAGCCAGTAATCACAGCAATCAAACCAACTTCCGCGACGACAGTTGAAGGGAAAGCCGGAATCAGAAAACTTAATCCCGCAGCCACTTGGCTAACCCCTAAGCCCAAGGAAGTTGCTAACCCAAACAAGTCAGCGACCACGGCCAGGATATCAATGATATGTCCGGGCCATTCATAAATTCGTTCCCCGAGTAAGGGATAAAAGAGAGACCGCATTGTCAAGGGAAGCCCGCGATTAAAGGTAAAGAAAGCTAATCCTAACCCCACTAGGGCATATAATCCCCAAGGATGTAAGCCCCAATGGAAAAAGGTTACTGTCATGGCCGTTTCACCAGCTTTAGGAGTGCCCGGTTCTGACCCAAATATAGCGGGCGGATTTGTGAAATGGGACATGGGTTCGCCCACACTCCAAAACATTAAGCCAATGCCCATGCCAGCACTGAGCAACATGGCAAACCAGGCAAAGGTGGAAAATTCTGGCTTAGCATCTTGCCCGCCGAGACGAATTCTGCCAAATTTACTAAAGGCAAAGTATAGAATTAAGCCTAAAAAGATATTGGCAACTAGAATATAAAACCAACCGCCATAGTCAGCGATGGTTGTGAGTGTTGCATTAAATACTTTCGAGGCTTGCTGTTTATTGGCTAGGGTGAGAGCAATAAACAGAATGACGATAATTCCAGAAACGGGTGCCACGACTGGATGTAAGTCAAAGCCCCATTTTTGAATATTTGTATCGCCCGGATAGCGTCCGGTGGTTTCTTCTAGGAATTCCTCTTCAAAGTCGTTATTTTGAGGTTGTTTAACCATAAAATTCTACAATTCTTTTTATTTCAAACCTGTGTGATGGATTGTAAATAAGGGCCAAATTAGACAGTTTGAAAATATCGTTGACCAAGGTTGGAATTTAAATCACGTTTAATTCTACCCCTTGTATTTTGATCTGTTATAGCGAAAAACTGATATTGATACCAGTATCCCTTGCTAGCAGATTATCAAATTTTACTTAATAAAAAAAAGACGAGGAAAAAGCTTCCCCGTCAAAGTGATTAGCCAATGTAATGGAAAAATGCAATATTAGGATTTACTAAATTCTAAACCGTGTTCTTGAGCATAGCGCTCCATAAAGCGCATAAAACGGTTCCATTCTTCTTCCGATTGCATATAATGAACTGCTTCTAGAGCAGTAGGTTGTCCATTGACGAATTTACCTTTGACATCTTGAGTGGAAATAACGCCTTCCTCATCAACTAAGTACATTCCGGTTACTTCTTGGGTATTTTCGGCACTCAAGATATTGGGATTTTCAAATCGAAAGGTTGCTGTCCCGCTGCTGCCATCCCGAGAACGGGTTAGGCGTACATCAGGAATCGCTTCTTCATCAATGCCTTGTGAAAATTGAATAGATGCCATTTGCTTTTTTTATTTTCCCTCTAAAATAATATAGTACAGCGATCGCGCTTTGTATAGTAACCCATTAAGGCAGCTTAAATATAAAGGTGACTTTGTCTTCTTTGCCTAAAGCAATCACATCGCCAGAGGCAATTTCATAACGCTCGCCTTTCGGAACAGAGTCGTTATTCACATAAGTGCCATTGGAACTGCCTAAATCTTCAATATAATAGGTGTCGGTTTCAATATGAATTTTGGCGTGTTGACGGGAAATAATTTCCGAGTCGCGAAGTTGAGATAAGTCCACATCAGGGGGACTGCTGTTGTTCGGTTTTCCTAACGTAATTGCAGGTTGGTTGTCAGGGAGGGTAATGGGTTCACCGGTTTGAATATGCAACAAATAGGGAGTCGTTTGTTGCAAGTTGGTGCTAGGCTCAGTGGCAGGAGGCGTCTCCTTTTCTTGCTCTTGGTTGAGATTTTCCGTTTCGGGAAATTCGTTGCCGGTTTGATTCATGGTTATCTTTGGTAATTGGGCTAATCTTCAACTATTCTATTCATACCGAGATTTCTGCACCAGCTTCTTGGTCAAGCAGCCACCACAGTTCTCCTTGCGGTTGAATGAGACGCGCTGGGTATTCCATTTCATCCGCTTCAGAGGCAAAAATTTCTGCTAAAGCCGGACGTTTGTTCGCTCCTGCTACTAGGAAAATGACACATTGTCCTTGATTAATCAAAGGAGCGGTAAAGGTTAAGCGTTGACTCTCTCCTTTATTGCCCACTGCAATCAAACGATCGCGCACCGTTAGGGCTTCGGTTTGGGGAAACAGCGAGGCGGTATGGCCATCATCTCCCATGCCTAATAGAATAATATCTATACTGGGAAATTCCCCTGCGCGACAGTGGAAAAAACTTTTTAATTCTTGTTCGTACTGTTGGGCATCGGCTTGCGGATTGTCGCCTTGGGTGGGCATGGGATGGATATTCTCAGGCGGAATTGCAACTTGATCCAACCAAGCCTCTCGTGCCATTTTTTGGTTGCTGTCAGGGTCTTCCGGCGGGACATAGCGTTCGTCTCCCCAAAAGATATGAAGTTTCTCCCAAGGGAGGGACTGTTGCGCTAATTGTTCGTAAACCGGTTTCGGAGTACCGCCGCCGGCTAAGGCAAGGCTGCATTGTCCTTGTTGCGCGATCGCGCTTTCAATGCGTTCCACAATTAAATTTAAAGCGCGATCGGTTAAACTAGAGCGATCTGACAAAATTTCAATAGGCATTCTCAGTAACGGAAACGGGCAACACTAAAATGTTATGATAATTGTTATTATTTTGACGAAATAAGCCAACTTCCATTCAGCAGTGGCATAATGTCAATAGGTGTAATATTTTTTAAAAAAACTGGCGAGTCAGCAATGGACTTTAAGCCAGCATCATCATCTACCCTATCTGACGCATCTGTCAACAAATTTTCAACAGTAAGGAGAATCAACCCTCGGTGATTGAACGTTTCAAGCAAAACCTGAAAAACGACTTAATTGCGGGTTTGCTCGTTGTTATTCCCCTGGCAACCACAATTTGGTTAACCATTACCATTGCCAATTGGGTGATTAATTTTCTCACCCGCATTCCGAAACAGCTAAACCCATTTGAGGGATTGCATCCGATTTTGACCAACCTGCTTAATTTAGGAGTTGGTCTCACCGTTCCCTTACTGTTTATTTTATTTATCGGCTTAATGGCGCGGAATATCGCCGGGCGCTGGTTGTTAGATCTTGGAGAACAAGTCTTACAAGCCATTCCCTTAGCCGGTTCCGTTTATAAAACCCTGAAACAGCTTCTAGAAACACTGCTGCAAGATTCCAAAAGTAAGTTTCGACGGGTGGTCATGGTGGAATATCCTCGCCCTGGGTTGTGGACGGTTGCCTTTGTTACGGGGACGGTGAGCGCTCAGTTTCAATCTCACTTATCAAAACCGATGTTGAGTCTGTTTATTCCCACCACCCCCAACCCAACCACTGGCTGGTATGCCATGGTACCGGAAGAAGAAGTCATTAATTTACAAATTTCCGTGGAGGAGGCATTCAAAGTCTTAATTTCTGCAGGAATTGTCAGCCCGAGTACAACAGTTCCTTTAAACCTCAAATCTCAAGATAATAATGAATCTGCAACCTCCTCCACCTTTTCCTCATTAAATGCTTCTGTTGCTAATGGAAAAGACTATAGCAACGGACAAGGCTACTAAATGAACTACGCGCAAGCCGACTTAGGTCTGGAGGTTCGCTTTCCAATGCGCGATACAATCGCGCTTGGGTCGAACCTGAGCTTGCGGTTTCTGACGCTTCATCGCTTCCACTTAATTAATCTTTCCAGATTGATCAGAGGTGGACAGCTCTGCGTCTGAGGAGGCGGATTCCCAGCCCCCATAAAGAGAAATACGTTGGTTTTGAACTTGTTAGCCCTTCCTGTTATCGGTTTAAGTGACTAACTATTAAATTATAGTAGATTTAGAAATTTTCGGATCTCGAATCCTCGCGCTTTCTGTGCTATCCTTGCTCAATCCGCTATCGCTGAGATTGAGGACTGCCGCACTTTAGTTCAATTTCAGAGCAGTAACGGGAACCTCCTCCCAAGAGTTGACGGTACGCAAGCGTGCTACCCAACCTTGGGCTTTTTGAGATTCCGTTAAATTCTCTTCAAACGATTGGTGACATTCTTGTGCTGCTTGTTGGTTACAGGATGCAATACAGGCATAGAGTAAGCCCGAGGGATCTAATTGTTCATTGACCCAAATTGTCATCTCGATTCCTCCTCTTGACTAACTTGGCGAAGCGTTATCAGCTAAATCAGCAATGTTCGTCCCACTGACACGACAAATTCGCCAGTCTGGTAACACATCTGCTCCCATTTTCTCATAAAACGCGATCGCGCTCTGATTCCAGTCCAATACGCTCCATTCTAAGCGCCCAGCACCTCTAGCCTTGGCAATTTCTGCTACAGAACTTAACAAAGCGCGACCAATGCCTCGACGCCGATACTGAGGCAAAACGAATAAATCTTCTAGATAAATGCCAGGTTGGGTTAAAAACGTCGAATAATTGGCAAAAAAGAGGGCAAAGCCGACAATGGCACCTTCCCATTCTGCCACTAGAACTTCGGCATAGGGCGTTTCCCCAAATAAATGGGCTTCTAAGGCTTCGGCATTGCCAGTGACTGCTTCTGCCAGATTTTCATAGACCGCAAGCGCCTTAATTAAGTCCATGATGGCAGAAACATCCTTGCGTTGCGCCCAACGAATTGCTAAGGAGTTAGACTTTTGATTCAAATGTTAATCAACCTTATTTGTTTCAATGCTGACCAATAATCCTTATAACCATCCTTTCAACCGACGCGCGACTTGGGGACGACGCAACTTGCGCATTGCCTTGCTCTGAATTTGACGAACCCGTTCCCGGGATAGATTAAACATATATCCCACTTCTTCTAAGGTATAGGGTTGACTGGCATTTAAGCCATAGCGCATAGAAATAACATCTTTTTCCCGTTCCGTGAGAACATCGCTTAAGACCTCTGAGATTTCCTGATTCATCATCACTTCATTCATCTGATCTTCAGGAAGTCTCATTTCATGGTCTTCGAGCAATTCTAATAGTTCAGTATCTTCTCCCTTGCCCACCCGATGATTTAAAGAAAGAGATTGACGGCGCAGCTGCAACAGTTGATGCAATTGCGATAGGGAAACCTCTAATTCTTGGGCTAATTCTTGCTCAGTGGGATTGCGCTTTAATTTTTGTTTGAGGTCGCGTTGCGCTTTTTTGAGTTTATTCAGCTTTTCGACAATATGAATGGGAAGGCGAATCGTGCGGGCATCATTGGCAATGGTGCGAGTAATTGCTTGACGAATCCACCAATAAGCATAGGTGGAAAACTTGTATCCTTTATCCGGATCAAATTTTTCCGCTGCCCGATTTAAACCAATCGCTCCTTCTTGGATTAAATCTAAAAAGGGAACACCGCGATTGAGATATCGTTTGGCAATCGAAACGACTAACCTTAAATTCGAACGAATCATGCGCCGTTTGGCAACGCGTCCTTGATACAGTTTACGATCCAATTCTTTAACAGTGAGAGAAAACGCCGTTGCTAATTCTTCTTTCCTGGGGGAGGAACCTGAAACTTGAGCTAACTCTTGGCGTTTATTTTCAATGTCTGCTAAAAATTTAACTTGTTGGGCTAACGCTACTTCTTCTTCCGGCTTTAGCAATGGATAACGAGCCATTTCTTTAAAGAAGGCTCTGACAGTATCTTCATTATTACTTTGCCCCTGAACTTGATTAACCTCATTCTTTTCCTCTTGAGAAAAATCCACATCCACTAGCGGGACATCCGAGGATTCTGTTTCTTCGAGGGGAGACAGCAAGGTTTCTAAAGATTCGGGAGGCGTGAGAGACTCCTCAGACTTCGTATCTTGACTCGTTATTAGTTTAATATCTGTCATAGCAACTTGAATAATAGGTTAGCTTAGAAAATGCTACTGCTGAGAACAATATAAGAGTGGTTGAGCTGAGCAATCTAAATTTATTAGTTAACAGAATCCTTAGTAGAGATTTGTCGCTATTTTAACGATTCAAAGACATTTTGAGAAAATTTTATATGGAGCAGCTAGATATGAGGAATATCGAGAAGAAATGACCGATTGCGATTGGTTTGAGTTTACAGTAGCATCTTTAACACGAGATTAGGCGTTTCATGAGAAAACATCAACTACCGCAGGTAGGAAATTGATATGGGAGAACAACAACCATGGCTTTGGCGATCGCGTCCTTTAAAGCAACGGACTGGATCAGAGATTTTTATGCGCTTATTTGGGAGGAATTCGGCTTATGGGACACTCCTGGAAAGTCCCTTGGCTGGCGATCATCCTCAGCTTTGCCGTTATTCTCTCTGTGCGGGTCAGCCGCGTTTTGTCAATGGTCAGCGACAAGTTTGGACTCCTGCGGTAGGCCAGATTCTGCCCTGTCTCCAACGCCTTTACCAACGGTGTTCTCCTCAAGTCCCCTCGGAACTCAGCCATCTTCCCTTTACTGGGGGATATTTCGGCTGGTTAGGTTATGACTTAGCCTGGGAAATTGAACAATTGCCGCAATGGAAAACCGATCAGCTTCCTTTTCCCATTGCTTACTGGTATGAACCGGAGACGTTTGCCGTTTTAGATCATCAAGAACAAGTCCTCTGGTTAGCGGCCAGTGAACTTAGCCAATTAGACGGTTTAGAAACGGCTTTAGAGACAGAAGTGAACGATGATATTGCCTCGTCTCAATCTCTAAGCACGGATGTTTCTGCCCCGACTTTCCTCACTTCAGCAACCGCCTATCAAGAAATGGTACGCCGGGCCAAAGAATATATCCATGCCGGGGATATTTTTCAAACTAATCTTTCCCTGCGTTTCCAAGCTGAGACCCAAGGAGACAGTTGGCAACTTTATCAAGCTTTGCAGCGCATTAACCCCTCTCCCTTTGCCAGTTATTGGCGGACCCCTTGGGGAGCAATGATCAGTTGTTCTCCCGAGCGGCTCGTCCAGCGACAGGGAAGTCTTTGTCAAACCCGTCCCATTGCCGGAACCCGTCCTCGGGGTCAAACAGCGGCAGAGGATGAACAATTGGCAACAGAACTCCGGGCCAACAAAAAAGAACAAGCCGAACATATCATGTTGGTAGATTTGGAACGGAATGATTTGGGACGGGTGTGCGATTGGGGAACCGTAACGGTAAATGAGTTGCTAACTATTGAACGGTACAGCCATGTGATGCATTTGGTGAGCAATGTTCAAGGACAGCTCAAGGCTGGAGGCAACAGTATTGATTTAATTCGGGCGTTGTTTCCGGGAGGAACCATTACTGGCTGTCCAAAAGTGCGCTGTTTAGAAATTATTGAGGAGTTAGAACCGTTGCGGCGCAGTTTGTTTTATGGCTCTTGCGGCTATTTAGATCAGCGCGGCGATTTGGATTTGAATATTTTGATTCGTACCTTGTTATATGCCCAAGGAACAGTATGGGGACAAGTAGGAGCTGGCATTGTTGCAGATAGCGATCCCCAACAGGAATGGGAAGAGTCTTTAAATAAAGGCAAAGCCCAAGTCAGCGCGATCGCGCATTGGATGAGTTAATCTCAACTAAAAAAGCTTTTTGATTAAAATTTTTAATGTTTCAGTTTGTAAATTCAAACCGAAGCATGGGAATTTTGGGTAGCTTGACGAGACAATTAACTTTTGTTTTAATAGAAGAAAGCTAGATGATGGTTTTTATTGTTTAAAAATTAAATAATCGCCCTCAAAGCTAGGCAATTCGTCACGCCTTTGGTGAAACGCCCCCTTGACAAAAGGAAGACGACGCATAAATTTTTGTAAAGCTATTGGTGCTTCTAGAAATTGGGGCTTGACAAAAACAACGAAGTGTGAATAAGCGGACAAATTAAGATTCCCGCAACACATAGCCCACACCGCGAATCGTTTGAATCAAGCGTTTTTGCCCCCCTTGTTCCAGCTTCAGACGTAAATAGCGGACGTAGACTTCAATGACATTGGATTCGCCACCATGATTATGTTCCCAAACGTTGTCTAAAATTTGCTCCCGCGTCAACACTTCTCCCGGGTGAGACATTAAATATTTCAGCAGTTGAAACTCCTTCACCGTTAACTCAATTTTCCGTCCGTTACGGTGAGCACAGCGGTGAGATAAATCCAGAACGAGATCGCTAAATTGGAGTTGTTCCGGAACAGTCGTTGCCGGTTGGAGATAGAGTTGGACTAGTTGGAGGAATTGATCCGTTTGATAGGGAAGCACCGTGTAGTCATCGGCTCCTGCTTCTAAACAAGCAGCGCGATCATTCACGGTATCTTGGCTCATAAACAGTAAAATGAGCACTGGGTTGTTGTTTCCCCGTAACTGCCGACATAAGGTAAATCCTTGCTCCCCCAAATGAGCTTGATCAATGACCACTAGCGCCGGTTGCAGTTGTTGAAATTGCGGTTTCCCTTGTTCGGGGTCAGAGGCAACTGCCACTTGATAGCCGGCATTGGTCAAATCTAAACTAACCGTTTGCGCCAAGCGATGATCATTTTCAATGAGCAACACTGAGGACTGAGACATAGACATAGGAGACAGCCTCTCGGAGAACTTAATTTCTACGGTAGCTCCACTGAAGTCGGTTTGGCGACATGGGGCAATCCCCAACCCAGTTTTTCCCGCAAAACGCGGAAGAATTCCGGACGTTCCAGGCGAATAAAATAGGCAGAGTAGCGCGATCGCGCAATGTGCACCACATCTTTCGGTTGCACATAACATCCCCCATTGCCATCGACGACCATCACCAAGCGGTGTTCCTCACTGGCCGAGTGAATGGTCAACGCCTCGCGATCGGAAAATACTAGGGCGCGGGAAGCGAGAGAATGGGGACAAATGGGAGTTAATTGCAAGACAGGAACATCTGGAGTCACCACTGGTCCCCCTGAACTGAGCGAGTAAGCAGTAGACCCCGTGGGCGTGGAAACAATAATGCCATCGGCGGCGATATCCACGGGGGCATGATGCCCTACTCGAATTTCAAAATGACACATACTGGTCATTGGTTCCCGATTCAGCACCATTTCATTCAAACAGAGGGCTTCCCATTGCAACCGTTCCCCGCGCATTACTTGCACGCTGAGCATGGAACGTTCTTCAATGCTGTAATTTCCCGCCAGCACTTCTTCTAAAGCGGTGGAAAGCTGATTGACGTAAGTTTCCGTTAAAAAGCCCATGTGTCCTGTATTAACGGTTAGCAAGGGAATCCCGCAGGGCGCTAACTGACGGAAGGCGGCTAAAACCGTTCCATCTCCCCCCAAAACCAAACAGAATTTCATGGTTTCATCAAATCCGGGGGGCGTCAACTTATCCATGGGGGTATGGCAGACCGGGCTGTCGGGACTAGAATAGCCCAACAGACCGCCAATCCCAGTGGCAAGAGAAACATCCCATCCTTGTTGCTGGAATTGCTCTTGAACTTGGCTAGCGATTTGGCAAGCAACAGGTTTATTATCGTTGTAAATTATGCCTAGTTTCGGCACGACGACTAATCCGTTTGTAGAGTTTTAATGGCTGCGATAAGCGTGTTTTCTCATCTTATCGTTAAAGAAAAACTTATGCTCAACTGTTTTGCTGAGAAAGATCAAAGTTAAGATTGAGACTTAAAGGGGGTTTTCTTTTTCTTTTTGCTTTTTTCTTTTTCGTAATTAATTTCTTTTAATTTCTTCATGATACGAGAGAAGTATTCTTGCAAATAGGCTTCTAGGGTCGTCATTTCATTGGGATTAAACCCAAAAATATCATAGACCTCACTCATATCAGCATCAAATGACTTCCCGCTCACTAAGACATTGGCAAACATTAAGCGGTCAGACGCATTGCGCGTCCATTCAAAAAAGCGCATGGCTCGTGACAGAAACTGTAACAAGCCCATGGGGAGACGAGAAATTTTGGCCTCTTTTCCTGAGAGTTGTTCACAAACATTAATAATTTCTTCTGCTGTCCAAGCCCGAGACCCAGCAAGGGGAAAACTGCGTTTGTTAGTTTCCAGCACTTCTAAGGCACGCACAGCAAATTTTGCAATATCCAAGGTATCCATATAGGCAATGGGGGTACTTTCTCCCGTTACCCACACCGCTTGGTTATCTAAAATGGGAATAGCATATTGGGGAATCAAGCCTTGCATAAAGCCACAAGGTTTAAGAATGGTGTAGTCCAGGTCTGCTTCTTGGATAAACTGCTCGGTGCAGTGTTTAATGTTCATGAGGGGAACATTGGGAAACTCCTCCGCATTGAGAATCGAGAAAAAGACATAACGTTCCACCCCGGCGGCTTTCATGGCTTGAATAAGTGCCACTTTGCCATCCCAATCCACCTGTTTCACACTGAGGGCATCAGTGGGGCGTGCAGTCGCCGCATCAATGACCGCATCCATTCCTTCAAGGGCTGACGGCAACGTTTCCGGTTTACACAAGTCGCCTTTGATTAAGGAAGCGCCCCATTCTTTCAGAAAGGTTGCTTTTTTGGGGTTTCTCACGAGGCATTGCACTTGATGACCTTCGTCCAGCGCCCGCCGAACGATTTGTCTTCCCAGCGTGCCTGTTGCCCCAACCATTAATATATTCATTTATAAATATGAGAATATCTTAAACTTTCTATAAGATTCTATCAAAATTTGTTGCTTTCTGTACTTTTTCCTGCTGTTTCCGGGAAAAGATGACATTGGGCGCGATCGCGCATTAAGTGATCACATAAAACCAGTGCGACCATTGCTTCTACCATGGGGACAGCACGAGGCAAGACACAAGGATCATGTCGTCCTTTCGCAGAAAGTTCCGTGGCTTCTCCGCTACTGGTGACCGTTTCTTGGGCTTGGCCGATGGTCGAGGTGGGCTTAAAAGCAGCCCGGAGAATGAGATTTTCCCCATTGCTAATGCCGCCTTGAACGCCGCCGGAATAGTTGCTCCGAGTACGAATATTGCCACTATCATCCGTGTAAAAGGGATCGTTGTGTTCACTGCCTTTGAGTAACGTTCCGGAAAAACCAGACCCAATTTCAAAGCCTTTGCTGGCAGGAAGCGACATCACCGCTTTTGCCAAATCAGCTTCTAATTTATCAAATACCGGTTCTCCCAGTCCTTTGGGAACGTTTCTCGCTACACATTCGACAACGCCGCCAATGGAGTCTTTTTCCCGTCGGGTTTGCTCAATCAAGTCAATCATTTGTTGAGCGCATTCTTCGTGAGGACAGCGGACAATATTGCTTTCGACTTGTTCTTGCGTGACCGTATTCGCGTCAACAACCGCTTCTAAGTCTTTAATGCGTTTGACATAGCCGACGATTTCCACATTGGCAAATTGCGCTAAAATTTTCTTAGCGATAGCACCTGCAGCGACGCGACCAATGGTTTCGCGGGCGGAAGACCGTCCACCCCCTTGCCAATTGCGATAGCCATATTTGGCATCATAGGTGGCATCAGCATGGGAAGGCCGATAGGTAGTTGCCATGTCTTGATAATCTTGAGGACGGGTGTCTTTGTTAGGCACCAGAATGGTAATTGGGGTTCCCGTCGTTTGGCCTTGAAACACCCCAGACAGAATTTGGCAAGTATCGGTTTCTTTGCGCGGCGTCGTAATTTTACTTTGTCCTGGTCGCCGACGGTCTAGTTCCTGTTGGATTTCTTCCGCAGAAAGTGCTAGTTGGGGAGGACAACCGTCGATGACGACTCCGACCCCTCCGCCATGAGATTCACCAAAGGTACTGATGCGAAAAAGTTCTCCAAAGATGCTACCCATAGAGTTATTGATACAGTTGTGAATAAGCGAAATACTGCCTATTTTATCAACTTTGGCTGGCAATCAGCGATTGCCTCTGGCAGCGTTCTACGAACGATCGCGAAATTCCACCACATTTTCCCTAATTACCACATCATAACGACGAAAGAAGTTTTGCCCTAATAAGCCCGTGGATAAAGCAGGAGAAATCAGCACAACAAGATTTTTCGCCACAGCACCGCCAGCATTCACTGAGTCTACCCGTCCGACTGGGAATTTGGCTTTCCGTTGACTGGGAGTATTCGCTCTGACAACGCCTTCTTGTTTAATCCCCAATTGTTGAGCCGTTTGAGGGGGTAATACCGTCGCACTAGCACCAGTATCCACCATCATTTCCACAGTTTGCTGTTGATTTAAGGTCACTTCAATCACTGGAATTCCTCCCTGACGGCGCTGAATGGGCACGCGAAATACTCCAGGGGTAGAAGAAGATGAATTGTTCCGACATAGTGAATCTAAATTGACTTGTTGACCATTGCTGTTGAGCATGTAACAGCCTTGATGCTGTTGGGCATAACTGCTGTGGGGAAAAACAGAAAGTCCAACGCAAAGGCTCAAGAATGTTAATAATCGCTTCATCACGGGTTGTCAGAGTAGGATAAACGCTTGTTCTACTATAACCGTTTGAGCTTCCGCTAAAGCAAATGGCATGATAATAAAGTAAAGACGTTCAGTGGAGGAATTGCGTTATGAGCGGTCAAAAAATCTTAATGATTGTGGGCGATTTTGGGGAAGATTATGAAATCATGGTTCCCTTTCAAACGTTGCAAACGGTTGGCCATACTGTTCATGCCGTGTGCCCTGATAAACAAGCTGGCGAGAGCGTCAAAACCGCGGTTCATGACTTTGAAGGGGACCAAACTTATTCCGAAAAACCGGGTCACAACTTTACCCTCAATGCTAGCTTTGACAACATTAATCCCAACGAATACGATGCCTTAGTCATTCCCGGTGGACGGGCACCGGAGTATATTCGCCTCAATGAAAAAGTTTTAGAAATTACCCGTCATTTTGCCCAAGCCAATAAACCGATTGCTTCTCTCTGCCACGGGCTGTTAGTGCTATCCGCAGCTAATGTGCTGCAAGGAAAACGCTGTACCGCTTATCCAGCATGTCAACCCGATGTGGTACAAGCAGGGGGAGAATATGTTTCCATCCCCACAGATGAAGCCATTGTCGATGGGAATTTAGTCACTGCCCCCGCTTGGCCAGCCCATCCCAAATGGTTAAAAGCATTCTTAGATATATTAGGAACAAAAATTGAACAAGCACAATCTTCCTCAGTAGCAGTTTAAAAATTGCTAGCACTAAGATTAGTCTCTCCAAAGTTTGTTAATTTGAGTTCAAAATCAAACTCCGTATCGGATTTTTACAAAATGGGAATTGCCTATCCTAATTCCCAATTCCCTTTTGTTCGTTAACTGCGTTCTTTACCTGATATTTTTAAAAATAATTGCGGTTTCTTTCAGCTAATCTGCACCCAGTGCGCAAATAAAAGACAAAAAACAAATGACCAATGACAAATGACTAATAACGACTGACCAGCCATTTGTCGTAAACATTTATAGATTTCATCAAATTTTCCTTCATGGAGTCACAAGATACAGTTCGTGCCTTTTTCCGAGCAACAAAAGTTGAAAATGCATCTGCCCCCTACGACACAATTCATCTGAAAGTTTATTATCCCGCTCAACTATCGGGAAATAACCAAGAAAAACAACTTGGAACGATTCCACCCAAATCGGAACTATCTCCATTTCCGGTGGTTATTTTTTTTAATGGCTTTAACTGTAGCCCAGAAATCTATCAGTGGCTTGCCATTGACTTAGCTAAACGCGGGTTAGTGGTGGTAACCTTTGCTTGGGTTGCCCAAAATCTACCCGGAATCGTTTCTCTAACGCCTGGGGTGGATGTTAATATCTGGTCGCCAGACAACTATGGAACTGCACCCACTGCTTCTGCTTTGCCTGCCCTGCTTAAGGAATTAGAAACGCTACAATCAGAAGGATTGCTTGCCGGTTTATTAGATTTGGAACGAGTCATTTTGGGTGGACATTCTGCTGGAGGACGTGTTGCCATTGAAAGTGCCAGCAAGACCTTTTTTCCACAACTAGCAGGAGCATTTTCCTATGCCGGTCATACAGCAGGAACAGTCGATTTGGGGTTTGAACCCAATACTATCTTACCCTTGCCAGATAACTTGCCTTTACTACTATTAGGAGGAACCTGCGATGGGGTGATAGCCAATAGCAGCAATCGTTACGGGGTTACCTGGGAAACTCCTGCAACTCCCATTGCCCGAACCTTTCAAGAAGCAGTGACAGGAGGAAACAAAGATAAATATTTGGTCATTCTAGAAGGCGCAAACCATTTTTCAATTGCTTATCCTCGTGAGTCAACCACTGGCAGAGGGTTTTTAGATTTTCCCGCCACGCAACCTGAAAGCGAAATTCGACCTCTAATGGCAAGCATCATCGGTTTATTTATTGAAGGTCAAATTTGCCAAAAAGAAGAAGCGTTACAAAGATTGCAAAACCTATTCAATTCGGATCATCCGCTGATTGCGCGCAGAGAGCGAAAATAAAAAATAAATATCCTCCACAAAGGGAGGAATAAGGCCAAGATAGAAACTTGGGAGACTTTACCCAACCGCGTTTAAAACGTCATCGGCATGGGTACTGGTATTGACATTACTATCGACGTAGCTGATGGTGCCGTTTTCATCAATGACATAGGTAATCCGTTTAGAGACATCACCGCCATCAGCATCATAGGCTTTCGTAATGGTGCCATCCACATCAGCTAAGAGGGTAAAGGGCAAGCCATATTTCTCTTTAAACATTTTGTGGGAGGCTTCATCATCGCGACTCACCCCTAATACCACCATGTCTTGATTTTGGTATTTTTCATAATTATCGCGGAAACTTTGGGCTTCTTTGGTGCAACCGGGGGTATCATCTTTGGGATAAAAATAGAGAACCACAGTTTTTCCTTTGAAGTCCGAGAGAGAAACTGTATTGCCTTCGCTATCTTTAGTTGTAAATTCCGGTGCTTTGGTACCCACTGCAAGTGCCATAATGCTAGTTCCTCTTGAATTTTTACTGACGTTAAGATTGCGATTCTTCTTTTTGTTGCTGACGAGACGAAAAGAGTCCCGATTTCATTACATTAGAGAATAGCATAGTGGCCCCGGTGGTTAATAGGAATAGAACTCCTAATCCATTTAATAAGACATAAATCCCTTTGAGTTCATCGCCGAGATATTCCCCTTCGTGAATGACCATCAAGAAATGCGCTTCATCTCGGGTAAACCCAAACCAATCTTTTGATAATCGATAGGAAACCCCCGTAATTGCCGTGACAATGAGGGGAAGAATCATGATGCCTGCTAAGCGTCGATGCCATTCTCGAAACTGTTTACGCCAATTCATAATGTTTTACTCAGATTTGCTCAGAATGCATTTTTTCCTTGATAGCATGTTCTGACCGTTTCTATCGTTGCCGGTGAACATCAAGGGAATGCCTTTTATGGGAGAGAAAGATACTCAAGCGGGTTTCTACAACCCCGGTAAATTTGTTCTAAAATAGCCGATAACAGCGAGTCACCACACCGAATCATGAAACGACTTCTTATCTTCGGCTTGTTTTTTCTGGGGTTAACACTTGCCCTGTGGGGGGTTTCCGGCAAAGCCAATCAAGGCACCTATCACTCTTATGTCCTTGATTTTCGGGAAGATATTTCCCAGGAGGAGATGGAAAGCAAGTTAAATGCCATTGAAGAAAAGTATCAGGTTACAACGCAACTGAATAGTAAATTTTCCGATCGCGATCGCGTTTATGTTCTAAAATCAGAGGAAAAACTCCCCACACTCAATCCTCTGAAAAAACTGCTCAAAGGAACAACTGAAGCTATTGATCGCAACTATCGCTATCAAGCCTTTGCCGTTCCTAATGATCCACATTATAGCCAACAGTGGAACTTTCGCAGCATTAATGTGGAACAGGCTTGGGATGATTCTCAAGGAAATGGCGTTACTGTTGCCGTGATTGATACCGGCGTGACGCAAGTTCCCGACTTAAAACAAACAGAATTTGTTAAAGGATATGATTTTGTCAATGATCGAGTGCAAGCTGATGATGATGTGGGACATGGCACGCATGTCGCAGGCACAATTGCGCAATCGACCAATAATAACTATGGCGTAGCAGGGATTGCCTATAAAGCCAAAATTATGCCCATTAAAGTGCTTGATGGCAATGGTGGGGGAACCGTCGCCGATATTGCGGAAGGCATTCGTTTTGCTGCAAATAATGGCGCTGATGTAATTAATTTGAGTCTCGGCGGGTTTGGTGACAGTCATATTGTTTCCGAGGCAATTAAGTACGCCCATGAGAAAGATGTGGTCATTGTGGCTGCTGCCGGGAATTCCAATCAAAATGCTGCGGCGTATCCTGCCCGTTATCCCCATGTTATTGGGGTCTCTGCCCTAGATGCAGCCGGGGCAAAAGCCCACTATTCCAACTATGGGGCAGGCGTGGATATCTCTGCGCCTGGCGGCAGCGATGCTGGAAAAGTTATTCAAAATACCATTAGCCCCGATACCGGAGAAGGCGTTTTCACCGGCTATCAAGGCACCAGCATGGCTGCTCCTCACGTCGCTGGCGTGGCAGCATTGGTGAGAAGTTCTGGGATTACAGAACCCGCAGAAGTCCTCAGTGTTTTGAAACAGTCGGTACGGAAAGTCCCTGAAGACCCCAAAAACCATTATGGTGTGGGACAATTAGATGCGGGTCAAGCCGTACACTTAGCCATGCGCGGGCAAATTACGATTCGCGATTTCTTCCGTTGGATGCGCGATAATGGATATCTCAATCCGCGTTTCTGGATTGATGGCGGTACTGTCATGTTGCCCTTCAAACTGGCAACAGTCATTGGCGGGTATCTCCTGGCTTGGTTCTTACGGAATTATTTTCCCTTTGCCTGGAGTTGGTCCCTTGCTAGCGGCATTATTGCCGGCAGTTCGGGCTTATTCTTCCTACGAGGCATTTATATTTTTGATTTGCCCCAAGCCCCTTTCCGAGTCATGGGAAGTTCCATTCCCGAGTTGGGAAATATGATTCCGGGAACAACGACTCTTAATCCCTTCTTTGCCAGTGCTTTGATTCCCTTGGGATTAATCTTGTTACTGTTGCAACATCCCCGTTGGCGTTGGTTTGCCATCGGAACCAGTTTAGGCGTTGCATCTTTCCTCGCCATTAGTGCGGTTGTTTCTCCGGCTGTTTGGGGATTAGGCAGCGGTTGGTTAGCCCGAAGCTATTTACTGCTCAATGCCCTGGCATGTTGGGGATTAGGCCGTTTAGCCAGTCGTCAAACCGAAACCGCATCTTAAGTTTAGAAGGCGCGATTGACTCGAAGGGTCGCCGAATCAAAGATTCGATCGCGCTTTGAAATGTTAATCGGTTGCAAACCAAATCGAGAACTTCGATGATCAATTCCGCTTTGTCATTAGATGGTGGAAACTTGCGGGAGGAATGTATCAACTGTTATCGGCAAATGAAGAGGGCGTCATTGCCTCGGAAGTATTCCCTGGATTGCAACTCAACACGACTGCCTTGCTTGACGGAGACATGGCAACAGTTCTGGCAACGCTTCAAGAAGGGAGGAAGCAACCTTCTGATCAATGTTTTTTGGAACAGCTACAGAACAATGAGCATCTCGATTGATTCCTGAAATGAAGAACGATTGAGAACTCATATGCCATTTTTATTAGATACTTACTGGATGCTTGGTCTTCTTTTCTTAAATCTCCCCAAATCTGTTCGTAAAAAGTTTAGTTGTCTCGGAACCAGTTCGATATATGGCAAGTTTGTTTTGTACTTAAGTATAAATTGGGCTATCCTCATCCAGTTGAATAAGCTTTAAGCCAGTCATGATAATTTACTGAAAACTTCTTTTATTGATTAAACCAATTTTTGCTGTTTTGTTCTTTCTTAGATTAAATTATTAATTATCTATGATGTTCTTACGAATTTATGAGTCGGGACGCCCTCGTCGTTGGTATTAATACTTATCAAGATGACAGTTTGCCAAATTTACAATCCCCTGTTGCCAATGCAGAAGCCATCGCTCAATGCTTAGAAAACGATGGCGATTTTCAAGTCAGGCGATTGCCGGAAGCAATTGATCAAGAGCAACAACCCCCTTATTCAGAAAAAGGATTAGAAGTCAATCTTCAACAATTAGAAGAAGCGCTTGTTCAACTATTTAAACCAGAAGGGAAACATCTCCCTGATACCGCTCTATTCTACTTTTCAGGACACGGACTGGGAAAAACTCGCGGCATTTCCGAAGGTTTTTTAGCCAGTAGCAATGTTGATCTCAGCTTTGGCTTTTACGGCTTATCCCTAAGCTGGCTGCGAAGACTCCTGCAAGAAAGTCCTGTCCGGCAACAGATTATTTGGCTAGACTGTTGTTATAGCAACAAATTCCTCATTAATGAAGCCAATCCTGGAGATAGCGGTCAAGGGAAAGACCGTTGCTTTATTGCTGCTGCCCGGAAGTTTGAACCAGCTTACCAAGATTTAAGCGATCGCGACAGGATCTTCACAACAATTCTATTAGAAGGACTTAACCCCCAGCGTACTCGACAACGTTGGGTGACCAATATCAGCTTGGTGGATTATCTCAACCAGCAGTGGCAAGACAAAACACAAAGACTGATTTACAGCAATTTTGGAGAACCGATTAACCTAACGCGAAGCGGGGAAGTTACACCAGAAGCCATTACTGTTACTCATGAGGAAAGTGTTTGTCCCTACAAAGGGTTGGAATATTTCGACTGTAATGACGAAGATCCGAAATACTTCTATGGACGCCGAGAACTGACAGATACACTAGTTAATCATGTGCGGGAAAAGAGTTTCCTTGCGATTTTGGGTGCTTCTGGCAGCGGCAAATCTTCTGTGCTAAGAGCAGGACTATTGCATCGCCTCAAATTGGGACAACAGCTTGCCGGCAGTGAACAGTGGGAGATTCGGATTCTCTGTCCGGGGAAACAACCGATGCAGAACCTCGCATTAGCTTTTTTTGATTGGGAATCGCCTGAGCAACTTGGGATTTTCGAAGAATTCTTGAAAAAAGGATCAGAGGGATTATGCCGTTTGTTGCAAGCTAGTGAGTCGCCTTATACGGTTTTAGTCATCGACCAATTTGAAGAGGTGTTTTCTCTTTGTGAAAAAGCAGAGGAACGAGAGCAGTTTTTTGAATGTTTGATCGGGGCCTTAACCCAGGTGCCTGACCGATTCCGACTGATTATTGCGATACGGGCAGATTGCTTTGGCAAGTGTTTAGAACAGGACTATCATGGCTTAGCCCACCAGATTCAGGCAAATTTAGTGACGGTTACCCCGATGAGTGCTGAGCAACTGCGAGAGGCGATTATCAACCCTGCCGAACGAGTCAATTTAGAGGTAGAACCAGAATTAGTAGAAGCAATTCTCCGTGAGATCAACCATTTTCCTGGCAATTTACCGCGATTGCAATATACGCTTCGGGAATTATGGAAGCGAAGAACCCATAACTGCTTAGACCTGTTTACCTATAGGAATTTGGGAGGAATTGGCAACACATTAAATCAACGGGCAACAGAAATTTATGAAACCTTTGATCGCGAGGAGCAATCAACTGTTAAACATATTTTCCTTTCCTTGACGCAACTGGGAGAAGAAATGGAAGATACCCGACAGCGAGTGTTTCAGCAAGATTTAGTGACCGCTCAACACTCGGAACCCCTCATTAGTAAAGTGGTGCAGAAGCTGGCAGATGAAAAACTTGTTGTCGTCAATGAGCAAATTTTTCAAGAAAATGAAGGGAAACCGACAGCAGTATTAGAGATTGTCCATGAAGCTTTGATTCGGCATTGGCAAAAGTTGCGGCAATGGTTAAATGAAAGTCGCGATGCTCTTAGAGAACAACGCAAAATTGAGACTGTAGCAACCGAGTGGCAGAAACAACAACGGAAAACGGCTTATTTATTGCAAGGGAGGCGACTGCGGGAAGTGAAAACGTTTCACAAACAGCAAGGAGAGCAGTTTCCTTTATCCAAGGAAGCAGAAATTTTCATTCGCGCTAGTGTTTGGCAACAGTGGAAAAATCGAGCAATTGCAGTGGGGATTTCCTTAGTGATGCCAATGGTAGGAATATATTTCGGCTTGCGCGAATCGCAACTTTACTCCGATCGTCAATTAATAACAGAATGCCAAGGCCAAGCAACTTGTTCCGGGCGACTCGAAGCGTTGGAGGCGTTAGCCCAAGCCGGGAGATCTTTGAAGCGTGCCGAGTTAGGAGGGGTTCAACTCAAAAGTGCCAACCTCGCTGGTGCCAACCTTGCTAGTGCCAACCTTGCCGGTGCCGAACTCGAAACTGCCAACCTTGAAACTACCAATCTTTTCAGTGCTGATCTCTCTAGGGCAAACCTCAGCGGTGCTGACTTGGGAAGTGCTAATCTCGGCAATGTTAATTTCTCCAGTGCCAACCTTGGGGAGGCTAATCTTTCCAAGGCCAACCTTGGCAGTGCTGATCTCTCTAGTGCTAATCTCACTAGTGCTAACCTGGACAATACTAATCTCTTCAGTGTTGACTTGGGTAGTGCCAATCTTGAAAGTGCCAGCCTCAAAAGTGCTGACCTGGAAAGTGCCGACCTTGAGAGTGCTAACCTTGTTGCTGCTAACCTCAGCAGTGCCGACCTGGAAAGTGCCGACCTTGAGAATGCTAACCTTGAAAGCGCTGATCTCGGGCGTACCAATCTCTCCTATGCCGACCTCGGCGATGCCGACCTGAGCAATGCCAATATCAGTGGTGCGACCCTCTTCAGTGCGAACCTCTTCAGTGCTGACCTGGAAAGTGCCAATCTCAGCGATGCTGATCTCCGCCATGGCAATCTTGACAGTGCGAACCTTTTTAACGCTGACCTTCGCCGTGCTGACCTTCGCCATGCTGACTTCGGGGATGCCAACCTCTTCGATACTGACCTTCGCCGTGCTGACCTTCGCCATGCTGACTTCGGCGGTGCCAATCTTTT
>JBDGQV010000006.1:0-10369 GCA_042218725.1 Halothece sp.
ACCAGTACTTATAGTTATCTCATTGCTGATTCCCATAGCCAAGAAGCCGTTTTAGTCGATCCCGTTTTAGAACAAGTGGAAAGAGACGCGCAACTCATCCAAGAATTAGGATTCACCCTTCGCTATTGCATGGAAACCCATATTCATGCGGATCATATTACCGGAAGCGGACAATTGCGAGAAAAGACCGGTTGTCATAGCTTAGTTCCCCAAAATACTGAAACTAACTGTGCCGACCGATTTTTAGCTGATGAAGAAGTGCTCAAAATTGGATCCATCCAGATACAAGCGATCGCGACTCCTGGGCATACCGATAGCCATTATGCGTATTTGGTGAATCAGGATCGCCTGTTAACCGGAGATGCCCTATTTATTCGCGGTTGCGGGCGCACTGACTTTCAAAATGGAGATGCGGGAACGCTTTATGATTCGGTCACGGAACGATTATTGACATTTCCCGATGAAATCCTAGTATATCCGGGTCACGACTACCGAGGATTTACCGTTTCCACAATTGGCGAAGAGAAAACCTATAACCCGCGTTTTGCCGGCAGAAGTCGCGATCAATTTATTGACTTAATGAATCATTTGGATCTCCCGAATCCCACCAAGATGATGGAAGCAGTACCTGCTAATCAAAAGTGCGGGCAGGGATAATGCTAATTTTAGGATTTGCTTTAGCGGTTCTCATTGGAATTAGTTTAGGGTTAATTGGGAGTGGCGGATCAATTTTGGCCGTTCCCAGCTTAATTTATGTGATGGGAATGAGTCCCAAAAGCGCGATCGCGATGAGTTTAATTATTGTGGGTTGTGTGAGTCTCATCGGCATGATTCCCTATTGGCGACAGGGCAAGATCAGCTTCCAGACGGTGGCGTTATTTACCCCAACTGCCATGATTGGGGCTTTTTTGGGGGCACAACTGATCCGATTTCCGTTTATTACTGACACCGTTCAGCTAGTCACGTTTGCAGTGATGATGTTCAGTGCCAGTTTTTTTATGATCCGAAAACGTCCCTCCGCCGCTGTTGCTTCTATTGCTTCTCAGGAGAGGAAACAGCGTTGGTTAATTCCCCTAACCGGATTCGGCGTTGGGATTATAACGGGATTTGTGGGGATTGGGGGCGGTTTTTTAATTATTCCTGCTTTGGTTTTAATCAGTCAGCTTCCGATGAAAGAAGCGGTCGGAACTTCCTTATTAATGATTTTTTTCAACTCCGTTGCCGGCTTTGTTGGCTATTTAGGACAAGTTCAACTGGATTGGTTTATATTATCTTGGTTTACAGCTTTTGCCATTCTAGGCGTTATTATCGGCAGTTACAGCAGTTCTTATATTGAAGGCGAAAAACTGCAAAAAGGCTTTGGTTATTTTTTAATTGCAGTTGCGGTATTTATCTTAATTAAACGATAAAATCAGACTAAATTTATTGCTGCTTTTGGGTTAAGTTTAGGTTAAATCTGATGAGTACAACATCGTCGCAACGGTTATTAGAAATTACTCAAGTTTTTTTCAAGCTAGGGGTCATTGGATTTGGGGGGCCCGCTGCCCATATTGCCCTGATGGAAGAAGAAGTGGTAACCCGTCGGGAGTGGCTGACGCGATCGCGCTTTTTAGATTTAATTGGGGCAACAAATCTCATTCCCGGTCCCAATTCCACAGAAATGGCGATTCATGTGGGCTATATTTATGGCGGATTTTTTGGGTTAATTCTGGCTGGCGTTTGTTTCCTGATTCCAGCAATTGTCATTACCGGAATTTTTGCTTGGATTTATGTTGCGTTTGGGGATTTGCCACAAATTGCCCCGTTATTTTATGGCATTAAACCAGCAGTTTTAGCCGTTATTTTAGGGGCGTTATGGAAACTGGGTAAAAAAGCTGTTAAAAGCTATCAATTATTTTTAATTGGATTAGGAGTAGCAGTTTTATTATTAGTAGGAATTAACGAAGTCATTGCGTTATTAATTGGCGGTTTTGTGGGCATGTTTTTATTACAAAAAGTGTTGCCCAAACAAACAGTAGAAGGATTAATTGGTACTTTAAGTTTTGGCACGATTCTCAAAGCGGTCGCAGCAACAACGGCAAAAACGGTTCCGCCGTTATGGAAACTGGGCTTATTTTTCCTGAAAGTGGGGTCAATTTTATTCGGCAGCGGTTATGTTTTAATTGCGTTTATTGAAGGGGAATTAGTGAATCAAAATGGGTGGTTGACCCAACAACAATTATTAGACGCGATCGCGATTGGACAATTTACCCCCGGTCCGGTGTTATCAACCTCTACGTTTATTGGTTATGTCATTGCCGGATTTCCTGGCGCGATTGTTGCCACCGTTGGCATCTTTTTTCCCTCCTTTGTCTTTGTGATGATTTTAAATCCGTTAATTCCCAAACTCCGCAATTCCCAATGGACCAGTGCCTTTTTAGATGCCGTAAATGTCAGCGCTGTTGGGTTAATGACAGTTGTCACCTTACAACTTGCTTATAATCTTTTCTGGCAGCCGTTTGACTATATTGCAATTTTAATTTTTATAGCAGGCGCGATCGCGCTATTTCGTTTTCAATTAAGTCCATTGTGGCTCGTTCTTGGCGGTGCCATTTTGGGACTGATTTCAACTATTACAACCTAAGAAAGAAATTAAAACTTTCCGAAATTGAATGATTCGTTTCAACAGAATTAATCCTTAATACTGCCCGGAATGATAAGTGTTTAGGTTGGGCATTTTGCAAAAACAACGAGCGATATACTAACAAAGATAGAGAAAAAATACTCATGTAGCTGCTAGGAGGAAGCACCCTATGGCACGAATCGCAATTAATGGATTTGGCAGAATCGGACGTGCTGTCATGCGCGTTGCCTATCAAAATCCGAATGTCGAAGTGGTCGCAATTAATGATATTGCCCTACCAATTGACCAAGCAGCGTATATCTTGCAGTACGATTCCGTTTACCGTCGCTTTCCCGGTAACGTCTCTTACGATGACAAAGGATTAGTGATTGATGGTCAATCAGTTCCCATGTTGGCCGAAAAAGATCCCGCTGCTTTACCCTGGAAAGATATCGGAATTGATGTTGTCGTCGAATCCACTGGTGTTTTCCGCACAAGAGAAGCTGCGAGTGGCCACCTGACAGCAGGGGCAAAAAATGTCATTATTAGTGCCCCGGCTAAAGGCGGTGATGTGCCAACGGTGGTTTATGGGGTCAATGACGATACCATTGATCCTGAGCGCGATCGCGTGATTTCCGGTGCTTCTTGTACAACCAATTGTCTCGCGCCCATTGCCTATATCTTGCAGAAAGAATTTGGCATTGAAAAAGGTTGGATGACGACGGTTCACGCCTACACTGCGGACCAAAGCATTGTAGACATGGCACACAAAAATTGGACGCGAGGTCGTAATGCGGCGCAAAATATTGTTCCTACCAGTACCGGTGCTGCCACGGCTGTGGGATTAGTTCTCCCGGAATTGCAAGGCAAATTGGATGGCATTGCCCTCCGGGTTCCCACACCAACGGGGTCAGTTGTGGATTTAAATGCCGTGATGCATCAATCGGTGACAGTCGAAGACATTAATAACGCTTTCCAAAAATATGCCCAAGGCAACATGCAGAAAATCCTAGGAACCAGTGAATGGCCTTTGGTGTCTTCGGATTGTGTGGCTGATCCTCATTCTTCCATTGTTGATTTGGGATCCACTAAAGTCATGGATGACAATTTTGTAAAAGTCCTTTCCTACTACGACAACGAGTGGGGATATAGCAATCGTCTAGTAGATTTAGCAGCGAAAATGTAAGTTCACTCATCGAGGTTGGGGAGTATCCAGGAAACCCAACCTAAATAATGTTTTTAGACCGAATCTTATCTAAAGCGGTTGCTAAGGCTTGATAGTCGCTGAATTGATTATACAGTTGCGCTGAAATTCGAATGAGTCGTTGGGGAGGAGAAAACCATTTAATCACTGGAACTTCAATGTGAAACGTCTCAAATAACTTGCTGTGCAACTGCTGAGAAGAAAGATGAGAGAATTCCGCTTTCGGCAATAACAAAGAACTCATAGAACCCATCATGTCTGTTGGACAAGGAGACAACCATCCCAACTGCTGTATTAAATATTCTCTTGCTTGTACAATAAGCTCATGATTGCGCTGTTGCGCTTGTTCCCAACCGCCTCCTAAAACCTGAGACCAAAACTGGATGGCTTCGGGAATACAAAGATAAGGCGTCGGATCCGCAGTGCCCATCCAATCAAATTCTAAATGAAACTGAGATCGCGTCGCATCCTCTCGGTTTGCCCCATGACTAATCACTAAAGGACGAATCTGGGCTTGTTGATCTTCGTCGCGCACATAGAGAAAGGCACTTCCTTTCGGTGCACAAAGCCATTTATGACAATTGCCAGTATAATAACTGGCCCCAATTTCCTCTAAATTTAGCGGTAACATTCCTGGGGCATGGGCACCATCAACCAAGACGGGAATTCCCTTTTCTTCTAAAACTTGAACAATGGCTGCAATGGGAAAAATTAGGGCAGTGGGGCTAGTGACATGATCAATCAATGCCAAGCGAGTCCGAGAAGACACCTTCGCTAAAATGGCGTCGATAACCGCTTGTGGAGAGGTTACGGGGAAGGAAATTTCGGCAACAACCACCTTCGCTTGATAACGGTCGGCCACAAATTTTACGGCGTTACTGCAGGCATTGTAACCGTGATCCGTGATTAAAATTTCATCTCCTGGGTCAAACACAAGAGACCGTAAAACCGTATTCACAGCAGTAGTAGCATTGGCAACAAATGCTAACTGAGACGATTTAGCGCCAATAAAGGCAGCTAAGGCTTCCCGCGCTTGATCCAGTCTCGGTTCCAAATGGCGGAAAAACTGGGTGGGTTCCGATTCCATTTCTGCCCGCAATTGTTGCTGTTGATGCAACACTGGTTTCGGACAAGCCCCAAACGAACCATGATTGAGGTAAGTTACCTGAGGATTTAAAGCCCAATAAGTTTCCCAAGCAGTTTCTGACATCGTTTTCTCAGTCCCAAGGCAGTAGGTAGAAGATATTCCCTACTGCCACGACTTAATGCGGGACAGAATTACTTAAGCGTCATAATAGAGGGCAAACTCATAAGGATGAGGACGCAACCGGAGAGGGTTCACTTCATTATCCAACTTAAATTCAATCCAGTTATCAATAAACCCTTTAGTGAAGACACCACTATCCACTAAGAATTGATGATCATTTTCCAAACATTCCAAAGCGGCTTCTAAAGAACCGGGCGTGGAAGGAATTTTACTCAATTCTTCTGGAGTTAGATCATAGAGATCCACATCTAAGGGTTCACCGGGATCAATTTTGTTCTTAATGCCATCAATGCCAGCGCATAGCATTGCTGCAAAGGCCAAATAAGGGTTGCAAGTGGCATCTGGACAACGGAATTCCATCCGTTTTGCTTTGGGATTGCCGCCGGTAATTGGAATACGAATGGAGGCGGAACGGTTTCCTTGGGAATAGACTAAGTTAACAGGTGCTTCAAAACCAGGCACTAACCGCTTGTAGGAGTTGGTTGTGGGATTGGTAAATGCTAGTAACGCGGGAGCATGTTTTAGAATGCCGCCAATATAATAACGAGCCGTGTCGCTTAAGTTCGCGTAACCGTTGTCTCCCCAGAATAAAGGCTGTCCGTCTTTCCAAATCGACTGGTGGACGTGCATGCCTGACCCATTATCATTAAAAATGGGCTTGGGCATAAAGGTAACGGTGCGACCATATTTCTTGGCCACATTCTTAGCGACATACTTATAGGTCATCATGTAATCTGCCGCTTTGACGATTGGGGCAAAACGAAAACCTAATTCCGTTTGTCCCGCAGTGGCAACTTCATGGTGATGCTTCTCAATGGGAACCCCACAGTCTGCCATGGTAAGCAGCATTTCGGTTCGTATATCTTGCAAGGTATCTGTGGGAGGAGTGGGGAAATACCCCTCTTTGTAGCGAGGTTTATATCCTAAGTTCCCGCCGGCTTCTTCTCTTCCGGAATTCCAGCGTCCTTCGACACTGTCAACGTAGTAGAAACCATGGTTGTAGCTTTGGTCGAAGCGAACATCGTCAAAGACGAAAAATTCAGGTTCCGGACCAAAAAAAACGGTGTCGCCAATGCCACTGGAAATCAGATAATCAAAGGCTTTTTGGGCAATGGTCCGCGGATCGCGATCGTAAAATTCCCCTGTGCGCGGTTCTTTAATGGAACAGATCATGCTCAGGGTTTTTTCCTTCATGAAGGGATCGATCCAAGCAGTGGTGGGATCCGGCACCATCATCATGTCGGATTCGTTAATCGATTTCCAACCCCGAATACTGGAACCGTCAAAGGGAACCCCATCAGTAAATGAATCTTCGTCCAATTCACTGCGATAGATGGAAAAGTTTTGCCAAATGCCTGGTAAATCAATGAACTTCAGGTCGATAATTTTAATATCTTCCTGTTCGATCATCTGTAGGACTTCTGCAGCGGTTTCGGGCATAGTTGACTCCTTAAACTCGAATTTTAAGCATACGGTCTCGCCTCATCCTATAGAGTGATTCGGGGGGGTTTTTGTATTTAATGTTACAAATTCATCACAATTTAAAAATAATTTAAGATTCCGTCGGTTCGTAACAAGTCATTACGGTTCGGTGACGCGGACTGTTGGGAACAATAGTAGGTACCTTGAAACCGGCTTCTGTCAGGCTTTGGTTTAGATTCAGAGTAAAATAATCGTCTAGATAAGGTTCTGTGCTTTTGAGAAGCGTAAACACATAGGGAGGCATTTTTTCATAAACCGCCGAACCCGGATTCATATCCATAAAACAAAAATAGCCGCCGGGTTTTAGCAAACGCCGTGCTTCTCGGAAAATCGCTTGGGATGCTTCTTGAGGCAGTTCATGGAACATTAGGCAAGCTGAAACTAGATCAAAAGCGTTGCTGGCTAAGCCAGTGTCTTCTGCTGGGGCATGTTGCCAAGCAATATTGAAATTCTGTTCACGAGCGCGATATTGCGCAACAGCTAGGAAGTAGGGAGATAAATCGACGCCGGTAATGTGGGCTTGGGGATATTCTTGCTGTAGGGCAAAACTGCTCATCCCAACGCTGCAACCGAGATCGGCAATGGTTTCTGGGGTGAAGGGAAGGTATTGTTGCAGTACTTGATGATAACTATTGCGCAACCGAAGATCGCCGTCAGCACCGCTATCTTGCCAAAGTTTAGCATGAACAGCGTACGCGGCCACTTCTACTTCTAAAGCGGCATCCCAACTTAAATTGCCTTCATCGTAACCATGGAAAGACCGAACGTAATAATCCGGGTACTGGATATCCCGATTTTCAACAGTTGCGAGTTCACTTTCCCAATCATGGTCTTTTAATTGGGCCACGCGATCGCGCCAAGGAACGCCAATTTCCTCAGCCCGTTTAATCATCATCTTTCGCGCCCGAAATTTGGCCAGATTATAAATGGGCTTAATGCTTAAAATGCCATTAACCACACGTGACCTAAAATCGGATTGGACAGGAGTATTGGTTGTCATTTTGATTCAATTGTTTCTGAGTTGTTGTGTCCCCTTGCATTAAGTCGGTTGGGTTCAACGAGCCAAACCCAACACGATTGTCTCATCATGGGTGATTGTTATGTTTACCGATCCCATAACTTGTCATCAAGCACCAATAACAGTTATGAAGATGTCATCAATTATCAATGTCAATAATCCAAGTGCCAACATAGCGTCGAATGGCGACCTGATTAGCCACATCCACTTGAGCCCCGAAATAAAATGTTCCGCCAAATCTGGGATTTTTGACATTCGAAAAAACCAACTCCACTTGTTGTTTCGGGTTAATTGGTTCTTTTAAACTAATCGAAACCAAATGTTCTTTTTTATTCCAAGTAACATCGCTGACTGGTTGCGGTTCGCCATCAATCCTGACTTCAATTTCATCGGTGTCAAATTTGCCTTTATAGTAGTCAGGATAAGTTACATGAAATTGGGTTACCTTAAAGGGTAGTTTATCAGGAGGAATACGCAACCGGTAGCGATCCCATTCTCCCGCTTGTCCCCCAAAATCCAAATGATAGTCTAGGATATTTTCCCGTTTGACCCCGCTAAAAATGGTTAAACCGGGATTGCTGTTCGATTGTGCCCAACTATTAAAAGGAGGCGCGATCGCAATGATCCCTGTCGCTAATACTAAAGAAGTGAATAGTTTTTTCATCATAGTCCAAACACGCTAGAATATACCTTGCTCTCAATTTATCAAACTCTTTTAGGCAAGGATAGCGCCCCATGTGACAGAACAAGAAGCAGCTATCTTTTCTCTCCTTAGCGCGCAATAACAATTAATTCCCCCCAACTCGAAACAGCTAGGGGGAAGTGAGAAAGACCGCATTGGACTGGACTTAATAAGCGTGTTGGATTTCGTAAAATTCAGGGGAGACGTAATCTTTACGCAGCGGCCAACCGACCCAATCTTCGTTCATCAGCAGCCGTTTTAAGTTGGGATGCCCCTCAAACACAATCCCGAACATATCGTAGGTTTCTCGCTCTTGCCAGTCCGCAGCTTTCCAAATCCAATAGACAGAAGGCACCCGCGGATTATCTCGGGGGAGAAACACCTTGAGGCGAACTTCTTCGGTCGAGTCAGCATCATCATAGACTTTCACCAGATGATAGAAACTGACTAACTCTTTACCGGGACCGGAATCATATCCCCCTTGGCACTGTAGGTAATTAAAGCCATTTTCATAAAGGGCCGTTGCCACCCGAAGCAACTCATCGGGTTCTACCTGAATCAATTCTACCCCACGGTGGTCGGGTGCTAGGGGTTGATTATTTAAGCCATTTTCCGTCAGCCAAGAAGAGACGGCCCCGGCTTCCACAATTTGGGACGCTTCTTGATTAGCTTCTTCCTGTTGCTGATTTTGTTGTTCTTCTTGGGCCACGTTATGCCTCCTCTTTTTGAGATTGAGATTCACTGAGGGCGGAAGAAACCGGAGATTGCATTGCTTCGGCTAATTCTTTGGGGGGTTGTTCCCAAGTTCCTTTATTCAGATATTTGCCATCATGAATGGGAGAAACCACCTTCATGTTGTGGGTGGTGCTATAGTAGCGATGAGTTTGTTCGATGTAATCGGCCCGTTCTTGGATCGAGTCGTTGGCAATTTTCTTGCGAAGTTTGACGATCGCGTCAATGATCGCTTCGGGACGCGGCGGACAACCGGGAATATAAGCATCTACCGGAATTAGCTTATCCACCCCGCGGACGGCAGTGGGAGAATCGACACTAAACATCCCGCCAGTAATGGTGCAAGCCCCCATGGCAATGACATATTTGGGCGCTGGCATTTCTTCATAGAGACGCACTAACGCCGGTGCCATTTTCATGGTAATCGTTCCAGAGGTAATAATTAAATCCGCTTGCCGGGGGCTGGAACGGGGAAGCAACCCAAACCGGTCAAAGTCAAAGCGCGATCCAATGAGCGCGGCAAACTCAATAAAGCAGCAAGCCGTGCCATACATCATTGGCCACAGGCTGGATAACCGTGACCAGTTATAAAGATCATCAACGGTAGTGAGAATGACGTTCTCGGATAAATCTTGGGTTACCCCAGTACGACTGGCGGGATTGAGAATTTTTTCTTTTTGTTGTTGTTCTAAAGTTCCTTGATCCATTGCTGATTCGGAATTCATGACCATTCTAATGCTCCTTTACGCCATGCGTACACTAATGCCACTACGAGAATGGCAATAAAAATTAAGGCTTCGATAAACGCGAGTAACCCCAGTTGGCTGAACGCCACTGCCCAAGGATATAAAAAGACAGTTTCAACGTCGAAAATGACGAACACCAGAGCAAACATATAGTAACGAATATTAAACTGAATCCAGGCGCCCCCCATGGGATCCATCCCAGATTCATAAGTGGTGCGCGTCTCTGGACCCCCGCCGCTGGGTCGTAAGAGTTTAGAGGCGGTTAGGGCGATAATTGGGATTAATGAACAAATTAGTAAAAATCCCAGAAAGTATTCATAGCCGGTGAGTGCAAACACGCGCTTTTTCCCTCTCGTTAAGTGTGAACAATATTTATCTTTCTTTACTTTCCATCGTATCTTAATCAGTTCTCACTAACGGCTCTTTCCCGAGGAATCCTTATTATGGATTGTTATAGCAACAGTTATTTGCGTTAACAGGAGATCACTCAGCTGACTCGTCTGTTTGATTATTTCGTCAATTCCACTGCATCCCGCCCATCCAAGGCTTGTAAATAGACTTTCACTTGTTCTTCGGTTGCCGTCGGCAAGGTTTTCCCCACAAAATCCGGATGAATGGGAAGTTCTCGATGACCGC
>JBDGQV010000060.1:0-10434 GCA_042218725.1 Halothece sp.
TCTAACAAACTGGGATCATCCAAGATAGTTTTTAATGCTGATTTCATCTCTTCAACAGTGGTCGTCGCCGTCCCAAACTGACGCACGACAATACTGGCAGCCAAATTTCCTAAAACAGCAGCCTCCCAAGGGGTTGCCCCAGCACATAAACTGATGGTTAACGCCGCAACGACAGTATCCCCAGCACCAGTCACATCAAAGACATCAGTTCGATTAAACGGGCGAATATGATTAACGTCTCCAGTATGCTTAAACAAGGTCATGCCCTCGTCTCCCCGAGTAATCAAAATCTGCTGGGCTTGGGTTAACTTCAGCAAATCTTGGCCAGCTTGATACAGTAAGTCTTCATTGCTAATGCTGTATCCCACAGCTGCTTCTGCCTCGGGGAGATTAGGGGTAAATAGCGTCGCCCCTTGATAACGAGATAACTCGGTTTGAGCATCAATAATCGTGCGAGAATGGGATAAAGCTGCGGCAACGACGGGAGAACTAAGCACCCCATCCCCGTAGTCGGAACAGACAACAGCATCGACTTGTGGAAGAGAGGCCTTAACGAAATCGGAAAGTTGGGATTGGTAGCTGGCAGCTAAGGGGGACTTCGATTTGCGATCCAGTCGGACAATTTGTTGTGTTACTGACTGACGCGCATGACCGGAAATGCGAGTTTTAGTCACTGTCTCGCGATCGCGCACTGCAATCATCCCTTGCGTATCCACCCCAGCTTCGGCAAAAATGCCCTTTAAAGCAGACCCTTGAGGATCATGGCCAATGAGCCCAGCCACCTGCACATTTGCGCCCAGTTTCGCTAAATTATACACCGCATTGCCGCCTCCTCCCGGAATTTGTACCGTGTTTTCGTGACGCAAAATCAACACAGGGGCTTCCCGAGACAGGCGTTCCACTTCACCAGTAACAAATTCATCTAATGCTAAATCTCCCACCACTAAAATGTTGGGATGTTCAAAGCAATCTAGAAGATGAAACAGGCGTTGGGCATGGGCTTCTAACTGTTGAAAAAATTCATTTCTGTCACTCATTAGCCTTCTTGCACCCGTTTTTCAAACTCTTCCCGAGTCTGTTCAACCAAGTCTAATCCTTGGGCATGAACTTCAGGATAGTTTTCTTTCAGCCAAGACAACAAGCGAGATAATTGGGCATTTCTCAGTTCCAAATCCGCCTGGAAAATCGTCGCCGCTGCCATGTGTTGGGCATATTGTTGGGGATGCCCTTTTTCAACCAACTGATTGGTTAGACTTTGCAACGCTTGTTGACGCACTTGTTCTGAGGGAGCCGAAAATTCAGACATTTGAGCCTTCATCCAACATGAACAGTTCAATTATGCCAGCTTTCCGGGCAAAGGATCACCGCAATCATGCTGAATTTCATACTCAATCCTGGAAAATGGGGGTAGCCTCAGCAACAGCAACCTTGATATCTTCACGAGTAGGAAGGAACAGTCGGATCAGATATGAATCCGCGATCCGCTTTCATGGGAAAAGAGGCAATCTTGCTTTTCAGTTTCCGCCTGATACTGATGTTTCTTGTATCCGAAAGCAGAGGTTTCGTTCAACAATCATGAAAAATTCTAAATTGTAATAAAAACATACAACTTTTAGTCAGGTTTATCACCGGCTCATGCCAATTCTAATGTTACGATAATAGCAATTTTAGCGCTGTGGATGCGGCGATGCTCCTTACCTAGAAAACTCAATTATGTCTGCTATACCTTCTCCCAAAAAACCGACTCGGGTTCGTTCCTCAAAATCTTCCGGTTCTCGGGTAGCTTCTCAATCCCTACCGCCACAATGGAAGCGTTCTCGGAAAAATGAAAGAAGTTTTCCCCTATGGATTCGGGTTTTATTATTTTTGCAACATACCTCTTCTATCTTAACCTTAAGCGCGATCGCGGGCAGTTTAGTCATGTATGGGCTAACATTTTATACCCAACAAATGTGGAATCGTCAATATGAAAAATTGCAAGAATTACGGCATTATGAACGTAAGGTGACTAGCATTAATGAAGCCCTAAAAGATGAAATTGCTGAACAAGGCAAGACAAGCAATGAAACGTTTATTCCTTTGACCCCGGATCATAATCTGTATCTTGAACCGGCAATGATGTCTGATTCTTCAGATACCGCTTCTTCTTCTCAGGTTCGCAAACTAGAACCTCCCCAAACCGATCGCCCTGTTGCTTACTAAAATGATACAAAATATGAGTCGGGAATTTCGAAGACTAGTTGTTGTTTGGTTAATTTTATTCGTAGTATCAATCGGCTTAGGGAGTCGCATCTATTATCTCCAAATCGTGGCTGGCGATCAACTGCAAGCAAAAGCAAAAAATCAACAAAAATCTACCCTAAAGCCCTATATTCCTCGACGTACAATTATCGATCGCGAAGGAAATGTTTTAGCAACAGATCGCGTCGTTTATGAACTTTATGCCCATCCTCGTTTATTCAAAAAAGATTCAAAAACAATTGCAAAAGAATTAGCTCAAATTTTAGAAGATTACAGCCAATCTGAGTTATTAAATCAATTTAAAAAACGAGGCACAGGCATTCGGATCAAAGATCATTTAACAAAAGAATTAGCCAGCGATATCAGAAAAATTAGATCTGATGGCTTAGAGTTAATTAAAAAATATGATCGTTACTATCCTTATGAAGGATTAGTTGCCAATGTGGTGGGATACGTGCAAGAAGATCAGCACCAAGGCAAAGCAGGAGTTGAATTTACTCAACAAGCCAAATTAACTCGTCAAGCGGAAAATTTACTGCCCGTAAAACAAACCGCAAGAGGAGATATTTTACCGGTTTATCTTCCGAAAAATACTATCACCTTTGATGAAAAACAACTTCAGCTAACCATTGATGTTAAATTACAACGTATTGCCCATAAAGCCTTAGAAAAACAAATTAAGGAATTTAATGCTAAGCGCGGCACCGTTATTGTTATGGATGTTCATAGCGGTGAATTATTATCCTTAGTTAATGAGCCTACTTACAATCCGAATCAATACTATAAGTATGATTTGCACTTGATGAAAAATTGGGCAGTCACCAATCGCTATGAACCCGGATCAACATTTAAGCCGATTAATGTCGCGATCGCGTTAGACGCAGGATTAATTACCCCAGACACCGAAATCCAAGATCCCGGCAAAATTAAAGTCGGCGGTTGGACCATTCGCAATCACGATTATTACAGTGAAGGGGGCCATGGAAAAATTGATATTGCAAAAATTCTACAGGTATCGAGTAATGTGGGGATGATTAAAATTATGAAACGAATGTCTCCCCAAAATTACTACCATAAGTTGCAAGAATTAGGAATAGAAAAACCAGTGGGCATTGATTTAATGGGAGAGACCCCTGGTTATATCAAACCGGAATTTCAGTTTACAAATTACGAAATTGAACCGGCAACAGCGGCCTTTGGTCAAGGCTTTTCCTTAACTCCAATTAAGTTAGCCCAATTACATGGTGCCCTAGCCAATGGCGGTCAATTAGTTACCCCTCATGTTGTTAAAGGATTAGTTAGTCAAAATGGGGAACTTGTCAATTCAAAAAACGATTCTCAAAAACAAGTATTTTCCCCGGAAACTGCCAAAAAAGTTGTCGAAATGATGCAAACTGTGGTCAGTCAAGGTAGTGGCAAAAGCGCCCAAATTCCTGGTTATCGGTTAGCAGGCAAAACCGGTACAGCCCAAAAAGCAGGTCAAAGAGGCTATTACACCAATGAAAAAATTACCAGTTTTGTGAGCATTTTTCCCGTCAACAATCCCCGTTATGTGGTGTTAGCAGTAGTCGATGAACCCAAAAAACCCTTAGCCTTTGGTTCCACTGTGGCTGCCCCCATTGTGAAAGAAGTCATACAAGGGTTAATTAGCGTTGAACAAATTCCGCCCAGTCACCCCGCAGAACTAAAAAATCAGGAAACGGATGAATCTTAAAGGACGTGTCCAATGAATTTTTCCTTTAACAAAAGGTTCCAAAAAGTTGCTTGATCGCGCAATTAATCAAGTTGCAACTAGACTTGAAATCCTTTGTGTCCTTTGTGTCTTCGTGGTTCCATATAACAGGAATCATGTCGGTTTTCGGATTGGCTTTTAACTGCCGGCAAACCTCATATCCATCCATTTCCGGCATCACTACATCTAACAGAACGACCGTATTTTCCTGCCGTATCAATCAGCTTTTGATTATTTTCTTATTTCGGAAAGTGACAGAAAAGGGATAATTGGACACGGTAGTCCAAGGAGGGAAATCCTGGGGAAGTGCCCGCCACTGACATCCTTCATGGAGGAAATAAAAAATCCCGTTCAGGACTTCTCGAACATCAACATTAGCTTTTGGACCTCTGCGCTTGGGCTTAGGAATTAATGGTTCAACAATTTCCCATTCAGCATCGGTTAAGTCAGTGGGATAGGAGCGACGTTTCGTCATCTTGATAGCGAATCGTTGCATCTACATTGATCTAGTTTGAACTGTTTTGGTTAGCGATGTGCCGAAGGCACTTAAGCTACGCTCGGGTCGCGCCTTTCTTTATATTTTCTTTAGGAACAGTCTCTTATTGCTTGATTTCTTTAGCATTATATGTTTCTGTACGCGATTGCCTGTAGTAGCGTTTTTCGCGCGATCGCGCCCGTGACTCACAACAACAAGGATCAGCTTTCAGAATCAGGCTCCCATTCCGGAATATTCCTTTAAGCCGCGTCGCCACAACCAACGATTAAAGATAAAGAAGAGCGTTCCCCAAATCAGAATGACAATGATGCCTTGAACAAAATTAACCGGCAGTCCCATTAAAAATGCTGCAGGGAAATGAACCATGTAGGGAAAGGGCGTCAACAGGGCAATTTGTTTTAAGGCAGGGGGAAACACTTCTAAAGGGGCAATTAAGCCAGAGAGAAATAGATAAAACAGTAAGGAAAACTGTTCTAAGGCATTTGCCCGTTCTGTCCAAAACGAAAATAAAGCCCAAGTGTATTGCATTAAAAATCGTAGCGCAAACGCGATCGCGCACCACGCAATAAAGCCCAAAATTTGCCAAATACTGGGATACCACAAGGCATCCGGATAAATAATAAAACAAAGTACAATCAACCCTAACGCAAAGGGCAACCGCGCCAATCTTTCCGAGACATGAGCCGCCACATGATGCCAAACCGGATCAATGGGTTGCAATAAGCGAAAAGATAATTGTCCTTCTACCACTTCTCGTTCAAATTCCCAGATTACCCAGACAACCGTAAACTGACGGACAATAAACACGCCTAAAAAATAGCGAATGAACTCAATGGGGCTTAAATCAAAATCGCCTTGTTGTCCAGCTTGTACCCAAACGCCCATGAGAATAATCGGTAAAGAATTGGCTAATACCCAGAAATACAATTCTGCCCGATACTCCAACATATAGGCGTAATAAACCGATAACAGGGTCCAAATTTTGCGTAATTGATGTTTCATGCCAAGCCAATATCCAACACCATCATCACGATAAATCCCACCATAATGCCAATGGTTCCTTCCGCTTCTCGTCCTTTTTGGTGGGATTCGGGGATAATATCATCACTAATGACAAATAGCATTGCCCCGGCAGCAAAGGCCATTCCCCAAGGCAATAAAAACTGGGCAAGGGCAAAGACACTTACCCCGATGAAACCGCCAATGGGTTCTACTAATCCGGTTAGTAAGGAAATGCCAAGGGCATAGAGAGCGCTATAATTTTGCCCAACTAAGGATAATGCTACCACTAATCCTTCCGGGAGATTTTGCAAACCAATCCCAATGGCAAGGGGAATGCCTTGGCTATAGTCGCCGCTGGCAAAGTTAACCCCCACTGCTAATCCTTCAGGAAAGTTGTGCAACGTAATGGCAAAAACAAACAACCAGATGCGTTTGATATTTTTCCCATCTCCCCCTTCAAAGCCTTTGAAGAAGTGTTCATGGGGAAGCCAATCATGGGTTGCTTTCAGGAAAATTGCCCCCATTGCCAGTCCGACAGCCATAATCACGGCCGCTTGCATTTGGGTATTGCCCTGCGCGATCGCGGCTTCGGTTCCCGGTACAATCAGAGAAAAGGCACTGGCCGCTAACATGACACCGCCTCCAAAGCCTAACATGATCCCTTGGCTGCGGCGAGTAGATGTAACAGGCAGTAATGCCGGCAATGCCCCAACAAAGGTTGCCATACCGGCACAGAAACTGGCGATTAACCCGGCAATAATCGGACTCATGACCTCGTGTGCTCGTCAAGAACTTTTCTGATTCTAACTTTTGTTGACAACAGCAGTCGTGCTTTGTTGGTCATGATTGCCCATTAGCGAGAGTCTCAATTAACTGGATATGTTGGGGCAAACAAACGCTTTCCAGATCAAAATTTTCTACCACTGTCTTTCTTGCATTCTCCCGCAACCATTGCATTCGCTCGGGATCCGCAAAAACTTGGTCAATCGCATCAACAATTTCTTTGGTTTGGAAGAACTCCACTAACAAACCATTTTCATTATGCCGTAAAACTTCCTTAACCGGCGGCGTTGCCGAACCAATGACCAAACAACCGGCAGCCATTGCCTCTAACATCGACCAGGAAAGAACAAAGGGATAGGTCAAGTAAATATGGGCGGATGAAATTTGCAACACGGACAGGTAGAGTTGATAAGGGACTTTACCGAGGAAGTGAACGCGATCGCGATCGATTTGGTCTTCAACTTCGGCAAGATATTTTTGTCGGTAAGTCTCTCCTTCCGGAGGACGCCGGCCATAGCTAACATCGTCTCCTCCCACAATCAGGACATGAGCATTCGGGCGACGGCGTAGGAGTTCCGGCAGCGATCGCATGAAAATGTGGAAGCCGCGGTAAGGTTCTAAATTGCGGGCTACGTAGGTAATGACTTCATCTTTTCCGGTTAAGGTCCCTCCTTCGACGGTAACCTGTGCCTCAGAATTCGGTTTGACGGTTTTGGTATCAATCCCATCATGAATCACCGAAATTCGATCATGATAGACAGCAGGATGTTGATCCCGTTGCCAGGCGGTGGGCGAAACCCCCCAGTCCATTGCTTCCAAACTTAGCAACAGCGTCGCATTCTTAGTTCGAACGCGAAACAAATCATCCAACTGGTTCGGAAATTCAGGGTCAAAGCCGACATCGCTGCCGCGCGAGCGATAGAAAAATTCTAGAAAATAAAGATGTTTCGCTTCGGGAAACACATCCCTCAGATAAAGCGCTTCTCCCCAACCGGGATGAGCACAGACAATATCCGGGATAAATCCTTGCTCCCGCAACTGCATGGTAGCGCGAACAATGGCCTGACCTCGTCGAACGCCAGACTCCAATCCCCGAATATAATGATGAGTGGAGGGAGACGCTCCCTTGGGCGTGTTGTAGCCAACCACTTTTACCCCTGCCTGAGACAAAGCCTGGGTTCCCTGTTTTTTGATGTTTTGTGCCTCGCCAATCCCAATTACGGTGTTGCCTTGTCGCGCCATAGCGGGGGCAAGATGTTTATATTGGCCAGGGAAGTTTTGGTGGACAAATAAAATATTCACGAATCAAGGAACCTTAAATCGACGCACTTCAGAGCTCATCATAAATCAACAATCATGAGTGTCAATTAGGATTGTTCAGCCTAACTAAGGAATCAGATGTTGGTGTATTGTATCTACCAAATAGTTGCTCCAATGATTGGCACTTTCCAGTTCCGCTGCTTCTACCATCACCCGAATTAGGGGTTCTGTGCCTGATGCTCGGACTAACACGCGTCCTTGGTCGCCCATGGCTTGTTCCGCTTGCGCGATCGCGCTCTGTAAGGCATCGCAGTCCTGCCAAGCACAGCGTCGTTCCGCATCTTCTACACGGACATTTTTCAATAATTGGGGATAGCTGTCAAAACTCTCGTCACGCATCTGGCTGAGGGACATTCCAAAGTCATGAGTTAAGCAAGCTAAATGGAGAGCTGTTTGTACCCCATCACCAGTGCAATTGTAATGATGACAAATGATATGACCGGATTGTTCGCCTCCCAACATCGCTCCAGTCTCCCACATTTGGGCTTGCACATGTTGATCGCCGACAGGGGTGCGGACTAAACGCCCGCCACTTGCTTCCCAGGCATGCTCAAAGCCTAAATTGGCCATTACGGTTGCTACCAGTAAATTATTCGGGAGTTGAGACTGACTTTTAAGACGTGTGCCCCAAAAATAGAGAATATAGTCGCCATCAACAACGCGCCCTTGACTATCTACGGCTAAAACGCGATCGGCATCCCCATCAAAAGCAAACCCCATATCAGCGCGGGTTTGGCATACGTTTTGCTGTAAAACATGAAGATGGGTGGAACCGCAATTGACATTAATGCGATCGCCGTCCGGGGTATCATGAACACAGATGACGTCTGCTCCCAGAGCTTGGAATAACGATGGGGCAACCTGGACACAAGCGCCCCAAGCCAGGTCAAGGACAACGGTTAATCCGGCTAAGGGACGATCATAGGGTAAAGACTGTTGCAAGGCGCTAATATATTGTTTCACTAGTTCCTGTTGCGGATAATGTTTCCCCCAATGGGTGCTGGATGCTAGGGGATTCCTTTTTCCCCGCAATCCTGCTTCGATCGCGCTGGCTTGGCCTTTTCCCAACTTAGTGCCGTTTGCGGTAAAAAATTTAATGCCGTTGTCTTCGGGCGGATTGTGACTGGCTGATACCATAATGCCGCCAATGGCCTCTGTATTGGCTGTTAGAAAAGCAACACAGGGCGTGGGGCACAAGCCGAGATTCCAAACTTCCAATCCCGATGCCGTTAATCCTGCCGTTAGGGACATTACCAGCATATCGCTGGAATTGCGAGAATCTTGCCCGATCGCGATCGCGCCTTTTCCATATTGTTCTTGATACACTTGCCCTGCCCAATAACCAACCGCTAAAGCAAAGGGGGCTGTTAATAAATGTCCCGCTTGGCCGCGAATGCCATCGGTTCCAAATAAGGGATTGTTAGGAAGCGTCGGCAAATTTAGAAAAGAATGCGAAGCCACTGAAACGACCATTATACGAATTCCTCACACCAAATAATTTAATCTGGAGGATACCATAAATAATCATAATTTAGCAGACTTTGCCTAGAGACCTAACTCGGTAAGCCGCTGTTCCATAGTTTCCCAAGAGATGCCTTGCTCAATGTATTGGGGATTGTCGGGAGAATAGGGACTTTGAGCGCGATCGATGCTGACAATGGTTGCTGCTTCCGATAATACGGGCACATCGGGATCATAGGCAGTCGCCCCCGTTAAAGAACTGGAAAAGCCCTTAAAAATTAAAATCCGATCCCGTTCTCCTTCCGTTTCTACTTCTAGCAAAAGCACTTCCTGAGGATGTTTCAGGGTATATTGTTCTAAGCGTTTTTCTTTGCTGCTCATCAATCCTCCTGCATCGCCGTACGTCCTTCTTTGGCCAAACGAACAATGACAAAATAGGCTAGAGAAGCCACATAAACGACTAATCCGATCATGCCTAATACCCCTAAAAACCCTGGCGTTGAATTGGGATGAAACCAGACTTTATAGAGTTGCGGTGCTTCTAACCAGACCTGACAATAGGGATGTTGTTGGAATTGTTCAGAAAACGCACAGGCAAAAAAGGGCAGATTCACCAAAGCTCCCAAGGTACAATATACGGTGACAGCCCAACGCCAAGCGGTAAATACAAACTTTAACGGGCGTTGCGGTTGATCAACAATATCGTCATTAATATCCGCCCAAAACCATAGAGAAATCGGAATTAAAACCCGAGCGAAAAAACCGGCCAGATACCCGAATGCCCATCCGGGAATCATGAGATAAACGGTAATCATCAGCAAACTGGAAACCCGCCAATAAATTACCAATAGCCGTTGCAAGGTTTGTGCTTTTTGGATAAATGCCCAAAGCAATAGAATAAGGGGCATCAGCACGGTAAACAATACTGCCAGCCGATAGTCGATCCACACCAGAGGGCGATACCAAACTTCCGCTTCCATAACCTGACTCGATTTTCAGACAACATCAGTTATCTTAGCAAGTTGCCCCAAGATCGCAGCGATCTTGTTCTAGTGAGGATAATTTTCATTATTCCTCTGGCTACTAAGGATCAAAAAGGAAACACGGTCGGAGATAATCTGCCCGAAGCGCGCGATCGCGCCATGACTGTTGAAATTAATACTGCTTACACTGCATTTGAGGAATTGCAACTCACGTTCCTTGATTGCCCCGGTTCCATCTTCCCTGGAAGAAATCAAACAAGACCTCAAACAAGACATCAGTGCTGATTTAATTGTTCCCGTTTGTTTTGGCATTGCGGAACAAGACTATGGGGTTCGGGGGAATCTATCAACTGCTGGGACAACAGCAAACAGCCGTTCCAGAAGCCTTTGCCGGGGAGATTGTTGCCCTTTCCCGC
>JBDGQV010000060.1:10534-19188 GCA_042218725.1 Halothece sp.
GGAGTTGCAGCAGGGGTAGAAGAATACCTCGCTCAAGGGCCGCTGGGATTTCCGGTTGTAGATATTGCAGTGACGCTTACCAACGGTTCTTATCATTAGGTCGATAGTTCGGAACAAGCGTTTAAGCAAGCTGCTCGTCTGGCAATGAGTGAAGGGATGCCCAATTGCGAGCCGATTTTATTAGAGCCGATCTTAGACATTCAAGTGTATGCCCCTGCTGAATTTACCTCACATGTGCTCCAGTTGCTCAGTGGACACCGTGGACAAATTATGGGGTATCAAAGGTGTCGCGATTGGTTGAATTGGGATCAGGCGACAGCTTATTTGCCTCAAGCCGAGATGCAAAACTTTATTATCGAACTGCGATCGCTGACTTTAGGAGTAGGCTTCTTTGACTGGCAACCTCATCATTTTCAACAAGTGCCCGAGAAAATTACTCAGGAAGTTCTGAGTTGTCGGCAAGCTTAGAGCGAAGATAACTTTCTTCTGTCACTTTCCCAAATGAGGAAAAGATCATGGATGTGGCTTTACGCGCTCGTTACTTCTCCCTCTTTGGGTTTGGCACGCTTAATTACCGCTATATTGCTGTAAAAGCACCTTAAAAATGGGGGTGGAGAGACTTGAACTCTCACGGCCTATAACGGCCAACGGATTTTAAGTCCGCAGCGTCTACCATTCCGCCACACCCCCAAACAAATTGAGGACAGTAAGAAACAAGGGAATGCGTTTTCCCCGGCTTTTCTATTAAAGCATTCGTATTAAAATTATGCAACCCCAACAACAAAATTTGCATTAATCCCTTAAACTAGAGACAGCATAGTGCATCAGGTGTTGAGGAGGCGCCAGGTCAATGGTTAAGTTTCATATAAAGCTAGATAGCGAAATTCCTGCCTCCAAACAGCTTTTTGACCAAATTCAGTTCGCGATCGCGTCCCGACAATATCCCCCTGGCCATCGTCTTCCCAGTACCCGTCAACTGGCCATGATGACAGGACTGCATCGCAACACGATTAGTAAAGTCTATCGCCAACTGGAAGACACGGGGCTCGTGGAATCTTTAGCCGGATCCGGCATTTATGTGAAAGCCCAAGGTCATGAAGGGGGCAAAAAATACACGAACGCCCAACATCCGGCAGATTCAGAAGATATTCCCGAAACCGCTTATCAAGTGGTACAAAATGGGATTAATGAATTGCTCGGTCTGGGTTGTTCCCTGCAACAAGTGCGAGAAATTTTTCTTTCAGAAATTAATTGGCGCTTGCAATGCAGTGCACAAGTCTTGGTAACGGTTCCGCAAAGCGATATTGGTGCTGGCAAGTTAATGTTGCAAGATCTAGAACCGGCTTTGGGCGTGCCCATTCAGTTAGTTCCCATGGAGCAACTGGTTGATATTTTAGAAGAGACCGATTCAGCAACAGTCGTCACGAGTCGGTACTTTATCCAAGAAGTAGACGCGATCGCGAGTCCGAAATCGGTTCGGGTGATCCCAGTTGATATTTACAATTATGCCAAAGAAATTAAACTCATTAACGAATTAAAGGAAAACAGTTGTTTAGGCATTGTCAGTCTCAGTTCCGGATTTCTGGATGCTGCCGAACGCATTATTCATAGTCTGCGGGGGGAAGAAATTCTCGTCATGACGGCACAAGCCAGCGATGTTCAGAAACTGAAAGTCTTAATTCGCACAGCGCAAACCATTATCTGCGATCAAGGGAGTTACGCGCAAGTGAAAGAGATTGTCAATCAAATATCAGAAGACTTAATTCGGTTCCCCGATATTATCTGTAGTGACAACTATATTAGTGCCGAGTCAATTCGTCTGCTGCGACAAGAATTAGGATTAGGACAATCCTCATCAGCCAGGGAAGCAGAACATTAATACCATTGCGAGAAAGTAATGTTAAAGTAATTAGTCATTGGTTTACTAAGGACAGAGGACAAATGACAACTCTAAAAAGTGAATTGTCACAATAATTTTCAGAACTAATATAAATTTGATGCGCCATCAATTAGCTTCGTTAACAATGGGGTGCTGCATCTCCCGAAATTTGGCAAAATAGACTCTACCAGTATTTTGATTTTTATAGTGACTCCCCGATGAGCAAACCGCAAACTCTCTTCGATAAAATCTGGAATCAGCATCTCGTGCACGAACAAGACGACGGCACTTGTCTTCTCTATATTGACCGTCATCTGATCCATGAAGTAACCAGTCCCCAAGCCTTTGAAGGACTTCGTTTAAGCAATCGCCAGCCTCGTCAACCTCAAGCCGCGATCGCGGTAGCGGATCATAATGTTCCTACCACTGACCGCTCGGAAGGGATTAAAGAACCGCAAAGCCGTCTGCAAGTGGAAACCCTGGAACGCAATGCCGAAGAATTTGGCATTCCCCTGTTCCGCATGAGCGATGAACGTCAAGGCATTGTTCACATTATCGGACCCGAACAAGGATTAACGCAACCGGGAATGACCATTGTTTGCGGGGATAGTCATACTTCCACTCATGGCGCCTTTGGTGCCCTAGCCTTTGGCATTGGCACTTCTGAAGTAGAACATGTTCTCGCTACCCAAACCCTACAAGCCAGAAAACCCAAAAACATGAAAATTACGGTAGAAGGGTCACTGCCAGTTGGGGTAACGGCAAAAGATATTATTCTGGCGATTATCGGGAAAATTGGCACGGCTGGCGGCACAGGTCATGTCATTGAATATGCCGGAGAAGCGATTCACAGCTTAAGCATGGAAGGGCGGATGACCATCTGTAATATGTCCATTGAAGCCGGTGCTAGAGCGGGATTAATTGCCCCAGATGAAACGACATTTAATTACATCAAAGGTCGTCCCTTTGCCCCCCAAGGCGACAATTGGGACAAAGCGGTGGCCTATTGGCAATCGTTACCCTCTGATGAAGGGGCAACTTATGATAAAGAAGTAACGCTAAAAGCCAGTGAAATTATTCCGCAGGTCACCTGGGGCACCAGTCCTCAAGATGTTTTGCCGATTACCGGAAGCGTTCCTGACCCCAAGGATGCCAGTGATCCCAATCGCCAAGAATCCATTCAACGGGCGCTGGAGTATATGGGACTTACCCCTGGCACCAAATTAACGGATATTGCCGTGGATAAGGTCTTTATTGGGTCTTGTACCAATGCCCGGATTGAAGACTTGCGAGAAGTGGCCAAAGTGGTGGAAGGCCGGAAAGTCGCTGAGACAGTGGATGCCATGATTGTTCCCGGTTCAGGATTAGTGAAACACCAAGCGGAAGAAGAAGGACTGGATGTCATCTTTAAGCAAGCAGGCTTTGACTGGCGTGAACCAGGTTGTTCCATGTGTTTGGCGATGAACGCGGATCAATTGCAACCTGGCCAACGGTGTGCTTCCACCTCTAACCGCAATTTTGAAGGGCGACAAGGGCGCGGCGGCCGCACTCACTTAGTTAGCCCCGCAATGGCCGCTGCTGCTGCTGTTACTGGCAAATTGACGGATGTACGAGAATTAGCAAATTAAAGGCATTATGGATAAGTTTACAACGCTGACTGGTATTGCTGCCCCTTTACCCAGGATGAATGTTGATACGGATATGATTATCCCCAAACAACATCTGAAAACCATTAAACGAACCGGGCTGGGCAAAGTTTTATTTGATGAACTGCGCTATCAGGATAATGGTGAAGAAATTCCCGATTTTATTCTTAATCAATCGCCTTATCGAGACGCCAAAATTTTAATTGCGGGTGACAATTTTGGTTGCGGTTCCTCCCGAGAACACGCCCCTTGGGCATTACTGGATTTTGGCATTCGCTGTGTGATCGCGCCCAGTTTTGCCGATATTTTCTTCAATAATTGTTTCAAAAATGGGATTCTGCCCATTGCATTACCCCAGGCACAAGTGGACACGTTGATGGCAGATGCTAAAAATCCGGATACGGCAACCATGACCGTGGATTTATCCCAGCAAACGATTCAGCGCAGCAATGGGGAAATGATTTCCTTTACCGTGGATGAGTTTCGGAAGGATTGTTTGCTCAATGGGTTGGATGATATTGGTTTGACCTTGGAAAAAGCGGATAAAATTGCCGAATTTGAACGTGAACAACAGCAATCTCTCCCTTGGTTATGGGCGAGTTAGGATTAGTGCTTGCCATTTCATAAAGAATGGGTTGGGGCAGTTGCTGTAACTGGCTATTCTCCCCAGCCATTCCACAACTGATTCAACTTGTAAGTGACATTAACAAAGGTTCCTTCGGCAGTGCGTCCCAACTCCGGATCGTCCACTTCTCCCAAACTGTAGCCAGCAGAAACACGTAAATTGGGGGTCAGATAATACCCTACCTCCAGAGAGGCACCGGTTTCACTAAAACTAGCCGTTGACTGTTCAATCCAACGGGCTTCGGCGGTTAAATCCCACCGTTGGGCAAATTGATGGGTGGTTCGAAACTGGATGAGAGAAACTTGCGCCTCAGTTTCCAAGTCTTCTGCAAGAAAGGTAGTACTATCCCGCAACGCATATTTGCCGTAAAATTCCCATTGCCAACTCGGGGCATAAATGGCTTCTGCTGAGAGGATATGACCGGTGGAACCGGATCCGCTTCCTTCTAATAAATTCCTTGGTAAAGTCGCGGGATTTTGACGATATTCATACTTAAACAAGGCATTCCATTGATCCTGATCCGGATCGCGATAGGCAAATCCCACTTGTAAATTGATGGTTTCTTCCAACTCGCTGAGAGTTTGATTGCTGGCACTCGCTTGACGATAACGGGCAAGGGCAGTGATCGCGTCACTGAGTTCTCCGGTTAAATGACTGCTAATGGTGGTGTTATTGCCGTTGGGGTTGGATAGGTGTTCGATACGGGCTTTTGCTTTCCAGTCTGAGTTTTCCCCATATTTCACTGACACATGATAAGTTTCCCCCTCGCGAAAGCCTAGAGAGGAAACGGTTTGTCCTACGGCAAAGGGCTGGGGAAATTTGCGCCCGGTTCCGGTTTGGCCGAAGAAATCTCCTCCAAACACCCGTTCATAGCCTAGCTTAACTTTGATTCCGGGTAAGAGTTCCCAGTGATGATGGAATCCCAATGCCGCTTGCGAGGTCATCTCGGCCTTTCCTCCGGCAATGGAATAGCGGCCAATGAGTTTGGTATCTTCCCCCAGGGAATAATTTCCCCCTAAATTAATGCGAGTGATGGATTGTCCGGAAAATTGTCCTCTGGTGAACCATTGTTGAGAAGCACCCAGTTCGATACCGGGGGCAAGTTCCCATCCCAATCCCACCGCTGTTCGATCTGACAACACCGCATCAGTTTCGGCAGAGAGGGTGGTTTCATTGAGGCCATAGGCCGTTAACTTGTCGGTTAGGGGAATATTGAGGCGGGACCGTAGTTGATCGGAATTGGAGTTGAGATCGCGGCGTTCATCTTCGCGATCGCGATGGATCCAATCGACGGTGAGTTCAGACTGACCCAGTTGTTGGGCCAATCCTGCAGAAATGGTGGTTAGCTCATTATCCACGGGAGCGCCGGCTTGGGAGGGCATATTTAATAATTGCCGTCGATCGCTGGCAATCACCGGGGCAGTGCCAAAATTTTCCTCTTGTTCATATCGCGCCCGGAAACGAGTTTCATCGCTCACTTTAGCTTTGAATTTTGCCCCATAACGGGTTTGCCCAGGAACAAAACTAACCGTGGCATTATTGGTAAATCCGGGGTCGGTGGTTTGCCAAAATGCCCGTCCAGAAATCCCTGGCGCCAGTTTCCCCAACATTTCAACCCGATACGCCTCACTGACCACTTCATTGGCATCTTCTTGCCCCATCTGACTGCGCGCATATTCTGCAATTAGCTTGCCGTGGTCGCCCACCGAAATTTGACCATCAAGCCCGAATAGCGAAAACTCCCGTCTTCCTTGATCTTCCTCAATATAACTCGCCCCCAACCAACGATTTTGATTGTTCTCCCGAGACAAAAAATAACGGGCGCGGCCGCCCATTAGATAAGTGTCGTCCTGGGTGCTTTCAAATTGATAGTTGACGATGATCCGTTGTACTAAAATATCGCCATTACTGCCAATGGTCGTCCGAAAGATGGGATTTTTGAAGAATAGTGTCCCGCGATCGTAGTTGATGGTGTAATCTTGGCCTCGGGTTAACGGTTTACGAGAGACGACTGTTCCGGAATTGTTCAGGGGTTCGGTTTCGAGATAAACCTCTTCGCTGCCGGGGATAAGGAGACGTTTTGACAGGAAATACAAACCGCTGGTGCCATCAGGCGCGATCGCGTCTCGTTGAAATCCCTCTAAATTGGCACTATAAAATGCAGTCACTTGCAAATCGTCGAAGAAGGTATAATTCCCTTTCAAGCCATGGAGGGTGCGACTGGTTGCCGAGAATTGTTGCGCTGCTGTGGAAAATTGCGAGGTGTCATAAGTTCCCCACATCAGGAAATTGGGATCGGTATTTTCTCCTTCTGTGGGTTGTTCTAGCCGTAAAAAGACACTATCCTGAGAGGAAACGCGATACTTGGTTTCAGACTGATCGCCATAGACGGGATAAACTTGATTTTCCGGTTGCGTTTGGGGGGTCAAGCCTGATTGGCCGCTGCCATCTTCATTGAGGGCGCGATCGCTGTTCAAGGCGCCTGTAAAGGACCATTCCCCAAGTTGCCCAGTGGCAAACGCCGATCCATAAATGGAAAAGGGGTCTTGATCTTCCCCATCAGGAGGCAGAAAATCCCGCAAACTCTCATTAAAATTAACCCCAGGCGAGCCAAAACGCAAATTAATGACACCAGTGGCCATCCCCGGACCACCATGGCGTTTAAAGTCTAATTGCGTGTAGGCTTCTTTGCCATTACTAACGGCTTGAATGGTTACCGTTTGCGGATCGGTTCCGGCTTGCAATTTGGCCTGAAAACGTCCTTGCGTCACTTTTACTTGGAATCCCGATTGTTTGGGATCAGCATCATGTCCGATAAATTCTCCAGCGCTGCTGTCAAGAGTAACCATGCCTTCATACACGGCAACCTTACCTTGCCGATCTAAGAATTGTCCCTGAATTGTAGCCGTGGAAGTCCCATCAGCAGGAATTTCAGGAGCTTGTGAGCTCACTCGCAACTTTTGAGGGGAAACTGCCTCTCTCTCATTGGCTTTTGCTGTAAATCCCCATCCCGGCAACAAAATAATCACAGCAAGAACCATGCCGTGAACCATTTTGCCAGCGTAGAGAATGGGATAGGGTGTCATGATGCTTACTTTTTCTCGGTGGGTGTTACGGCAAAGTTCATGCGGACGGTTCCCCCTGGTGGTAGTTTAACGAAACGCGATCGACTATTGCCTTCAATAAAATACTGATTTGGGGCTAAGGTATATCCTTTTAAACGAGAGAGATCAAGCACTCCCGTATGAGGTCCCGGTAAAACATTGGTTAAAGAGAATAGCCCATTGCTATCAGTGGTCACTTCCCTGCCATTATCAAGGATAATAACAGCATTGGGAACGCCCGGTTCTCCCGGTTGTTGTTGGCCATCGAAGTTTTTATCAACAAACACGCGCCCCATAATCGTGCCGGCATCCGATAACACATCCCCCCTCACTCGCATTTGATGGGTTGCTGGCCCATCTTGGACGCGGATTCCATTGCGGGTGTCGATGGCGGCAACATTGGCAACGCTTTCGCCGCTACCCCGTAAGGCATCTGGAGTAACTTCTGTGGTGTAGGCGATGTTAAGAATGGCATCTTTTGGGAGAGGTTCATTGAAGGCTAAGGTAACCGTCCGTTGGTTTTGTTCAGAATTGATGCTGATTTTTTCTCCTGCTAATTTCGCCTTAATGGAATCGGTGAGAAGTTGAAAGCCTTGCGGTAGGGTATCGTTGATTTCAATTTCTGCTAACTTGCCTGTGGTTAAATTCTCTACGCGCAGGCGATACACTGCCACATCTCCAGGGGCAACCGAGGCGCGATCGCTGCTTTTTGTGATCTGTACTGATTTTTCGTCACAAATGCCAATATCAAAAGAAAGCGCAATGACGCTTCCCATTCCTTCTATCTTATTTCCGGTTAATACTGGCAGGGTTCCCGAAATTTGTGGGCTTCCCGTTTCAAAATCAATGGGTAGCCCATCTAAAGCAATTGCAGTAAAGGGAATTTGATTATCTTGGGCGGATCCGAAACGCAGTTTAATCCGCCTCTCAGCAAAACGACTGTCTTCAGGCGGATCAACAATCAAGACATAACTTGATTCACTGTTAACTTTTTGTGTATTCAGGAGAAAATGAAACCTGCCTTGGTTTCCCTGACTGAGAGAAAAGGGATTCTGATTTTGAGGATTAGGGGAAACACTGGCTTCGGAGTTACTCCCAGTGAGAGTCACTAATTCTTGAACTGCCCCTGGCGTAGCTGGATCAGCGTGAAAAAGGCCAATGCTAAAACCGGTATAATTCTTAACAGGTGTAGCATTGCAACCTAAAACTTGTCCCACTGAATCAGACAGGTTTGGTTGTGCCAAAGCGGGGAAACTGCTTGCTAACCATCCCAACAGCCAAAACAAGCTAAAACCAAGTGAATAGCCTTTTCGCCTATGCCCATGATTTAAATAGTGCTTGATAACGGCTAACTGGTGCATTTCCCCGCCTTAATTAATCGACGCGCAATAATACTTAAA
>JBDGQV010000061.1:0-65675 GCA_042218725.1 Halothece sp.
ATTTAGAATGTACCGTTCAAAATCGTTTAACCTTTGATGAAACGCTCGCCCAAGGCAGCAGCGATCATATTTTGCTCTATGTCGCGGTTGATCGCGGAGAAGTGTTGGAAAATCAAGGGATCACTGCCATTCAGTATCGTAAATCCGGGAGGCATTATTAACCAATTTGAATCCCCCTTCAGATCTACCATGAAAGTAGGTCCGAGAGGAAAAAAGGGATGGACAAACCAGACATAGGGGGAAGAGCAAAGATATCCCCAGTGGCGTTTCCCTTGCCAGCAGTTGTCAATCAGGATTTGATTAAATTGGGATTGCTGTTGGCAGCAGTGGATCCGAGCTTAGGGGGCGTCGCGATCGCGGGACGACGAGGCACAGCCAAAACGATTCTGGCTAGAGGATTGCATGCCTTGTTACCTCCCATTAAAGTGGTAAAAGGCTCTTGTTGCAACTGCGACCCGCAACACCCTGAAGAGTGGGACAATTTGACCTGGGAAACCATGGCGGCTCAGGAGGAAGCAACCGTTGAAACCATCACAACCCCCTTTGTGCAAGTTCCCCTAGGCGTAACCGAAGATCGATTATTGGGGGCGGTGGATGTGGTACGCTCCATTGAACGCGGCAAAACAGTCTTTCAACCAGGGTTGTTGGCAACGGCGCATCGTGGCATCTTCTACATCGATGAGTTCAACTTGCTCGATGATAGTATTGCTAATCTCCTGTTCAGCATTTTGACCCAGGGCTATAACTGCATTGAGCGGGAGGGAATCAGCTTCGAGCATCCTTGCCAACCGCTGGTGATTGCTACTTACAATCCTGAAGAGAAAGAATTGCGCCCGCAGTTGTTGGATCTGTTCGCGATCGGTCTTTCTGCGGACACGCTCCTAAGTTTGGAACAGCGAGTCACCGGGGTTGAGCAGGTAGTTGCGTTCCAAAACGCTCCCTATGAGTTTATCAAACGCTACGCTGACGACATTGCAGAACTGCAATTACAAATTGCCCTTGCCAGAGCATTATTGCCCCAAGTCGCGATCGCGCAACAACAAATAGCAACACTGGTTGCAGAAGCGGAACGATTTCAAATTGAAGGGCACCGAGGGGAACTGTGCGCTCTCCGGATTGCCAAGGCTCATGCGGCGTTATCCGGGCGAGTTGCTGTCAATACGGAAGATTTGCAAGTGGCGGCGGAATTGGCAATTGTTCCCAGAGCCACCACCACTCCCACACCGGAACCGTCAACGCCCCCACCTCCCTCACCGCCTCCCGAAAGCACTCAAGCTGAGTCAGAGCAGGAAACAGAACAAGAAACGCTTCCCCAAGAGCCGGAAACTGTCCCTGCTGAGTTCGTGATTGCCCCGGAAAACATTGCCATTGATACTACCCTCCTGAATCTAGGTCTGATGACCCGTCGCCGTCGCGGGCAAGCCGGGGGACATAATTTCATTTATTCCCAAGATCGCGGCCGTTACGTTAAACCGATGTTTCCCAGAGGAACAGTGCAACGAGTTGCCGTTGATGCCACCTTGCGAGCAGCCGCCCCTTATCAAAAAATGCGCCATCGTCATGACACTGGCCGTCGCGTGATTATTAAACGCAATGACTTGCGAGTGAAGCGGTTAGCCCGGAAAGCGGGTGCCCTGATTATGTTTGTGGTGGATGCTTCCGGTTCCATGGCCCTAAACCCGATGGAGTCTGCGAAGGGAGCAACCTTGCGATTATTAAGCGAAGCCTACAAACATCGCGATCAAATTGCGCTGATTGCTTGTCGCGGAGAACGGGCGGATGTGTTGTTACCGCCTACTCGTTCCATGACGGCGGCTCGTCGTCGCTTAGCGGAACTTCCCTGTGGCGGCGGCACGCCCTTAGCCCACGGTTTGGCGCAAGCCGTAAGAGTGGGGTGTAATGCCAGACAGAGCAAGGATATTAGCCAAGTGGTGATTGTTGCCATTACCGATGGTCGCGGGAATATTCCCTTAGCGCGATCGCTGGGTCAAGGGGGATCAACGGAAGCGCCACCCGATCTCAAACAAGAACTGCTGGAGATTGCGGCAAAAATTGGCAGTTTCGGGATGCAAGTTCTCGTCATTGATACGGAGCGCAAATACATCTCTTCTGGTTTAGCCCAGGAAGTGGCAAAGCAAGCAGCGGGGATTTATTATTACTTACCCCAAGCCTCGGATCGCATTATTGCAGCAATGGCGCAGGAAGCGATGGGCAGTTCTCGGGGAGTTTGAACGCGATCGCGACGATGGTGGCAATTTCCCTAAATACAGTTGGGTTCTAAATTAAACCATTTAAGTGTTGACAGCCACATACGTAGGTATTAAACCATAATATGATTAGGATTAATCAAGGTTGTCGTCGGGAATTTCCACGCCCATCGGGAGAAATCATCGACTGACAATTGAGGTGATGTTGTAAGCGATTCGGAGTCGGCAGGATTAATAGACTAGGCTGCACTGGGTCGCATGATGCCAATTATTGATATGGAATGAAATAATGAGCAATTCTTCGCCACCGCCCAATCATCAAGATTCTCCTTCATCCTTGCCGTCTCGGTTTTGGCAGTGGTTGAGACGCCCTGCTACATTGATTGGGATGGGAACTGCTGTTGTGGTGATTGTGGGGGGTTCCGTTACCACTTATTGGCTTCTGCGCCGAGAACTTCCTTCTATTATTGAATCTCGATTGGGAAAATTTCTGGATCGTCCGGTCAGCATTGGTGAATTTGAGGAGTTATCCCTATCCAAAATTCGTATTGGCGCCTCAACTGTTCCACCAACAGAGACAGATCAAGATCGCGCTTCCATTAAAGCAATTGAGATCGAATATAACCTTGTTGCCTTACTGACAGAACGTCGCTTGCCCCTCACCATTAAAATCATTGAACCCGACATCTATCTCGATGAAAATGAAGCAGGGGTTTGGTTAGAGTTAAACCTGCCAGAGGAAGAGGAACCTTTAGAATTCCCCTTTGACTTACAGGCAAGCGCGAATATTGAACAAGCCGAAGTCGTTTTACAGCCGCAAGCCTTAAGCGAACCCATAGAAATCCTAGCTGATGTTGCCGGAGGATTAGATTTTCCTAGGGAAGGAGAACAACAAATACGCTACGACATTGATGGAACTTTTGCCGATGCCCTCATCAACATTGAAGGAGAAACGGGGTTAGACCAGTTTTCCACCCAAGCCCAGATCGCGATCGCGGATTTATCCCTAGTTCAAGTAACCGCATTAATGGATGAGTTGCCGGTTACTGTCACCCAGGGGCAACTGGATGTTGATCTCGACGTGGATATTCCCAGTTTAGACGCTTATCAAGCCAGTGAAGTCAATGGCAGGGTTGATCTCAGCAACGTTGCTGGCAGGGTTGCCCTCGATGAGAATAATCCCACGGCGTTTTCTGCTGATCTAGGGTTGCGTTTGCAACAACAACTGATTTCCATTGCCCAAGGCAAAATCAATTTTGGCGATATTCCCATTGCTGTCTCAGGAGAGGCAAACTTAAAACAAGGGTATGACATCAAGGTAGCCGTTTCTCCCTTTACTGTTGATACACTTGTCGGGCTAGTACCAGATGTAGAAGAATTGCCTGTCCCGACAACCGGCGAATTTGCGATTAATTTACAAGTGCTTGGGGCCATTGATGATCCGCAATTAAAGGCTGTTCTTAACGCCACACAACCCACTGAAATTGACCAAATCAAAGTGGCGAATACGGTTGTGGAAGTTAATGCCGATCTGAATCAAATTGTACTCGATCGCGCCGAAATTATCCCTGCTACAGGAGGGCGTATTGTTGGAACTGGAAAAATTGAAACCAACTTACAAAAGAGAATTCAAGAAGGGAATGCCATTGATTTTACAACCATGCCCCTTGATTTCCAAGCCGGCATTGATCTGCCGCTAACAGGTATTGCGTCCGCATATGCCACCCTTTCCCCTGAAACTCGCTTAGGTTCTTTCAAAAGTCAGGTGGAATTAGAGGGGACTTTCAAAAAGCCAAATGTTCTTGCTGATTGGAAACTGATTGATGCCTTTATTGACGCGATTGGCAAAATTTCCGGTCAAGGCAAAGCACAATTAAATAATACCCGATTCTCGCTACAAGATACCGCTTTGGAAACGCGGTTAGGAAACATTAGGATATTGGGCTTTGGAAATTTAGAAACGAAAAAATGGGAAGCAATTGTCAAGAGTCAGACGGTGGCACTGGATCCAGTTATTTCGGAATTAATTGCCCAAGGAACCTTAGACCAATCAGTGGAAGCCTTAGATCTCGATATTCGCGTTGCAGGTGATGGTGTGACGCCAGAGGCAATTGCCGGTCGCGCTGATGTTACGGTTGCGGTTGACGGTAGGGCGATTGATCTAGCAGGAACCCTTGAACAAGGAATTTTAGAAGGGACTGTCAGCGCACAGCAATTACAGTTGCAACCCTTAGTCTCTGCCTTTGTTCCCCAGTTTAATGTTCCTTTCGATGTTAGACGATTACAAGGCAATGTTAGTGGCAATATTGCCCGTTTTTTAGCGCGTGAAGAAGATTTAATCGCAACTTTAGACCGCTTAGCGGGGGGAATAGATAGTGTTTTAGCAATCGATCAATCAATCGTGGATCTGAATGCGAATTTAGCACGGGGCGGTCAACTCAACGCTAATGTTGTTTCCAACTCTCCTCTTGCCCTGACAAAATTTATCCCGAATTTACCAGTAGAAGCCATTTTTGAGGAAGGAAGCGCCAGTGTTTCCAGTACAATTTCGGGATTGGAACAAGTGGTTAATTCGCAGAATTTGGCAGGATTAACCGCAGAAACCGCATTAGAGTTTAGGGTTGCCGAAGGGGAAATTGGGTTTGATGGGCAACTCCAAGATGGCTTTTGGGATGCCAGTATTTCCGTTTCGGAAGTGAATACTAATTTATTCAGTCGTCCCGTTTTAACTAATGTCAGCAGCGAAGCAACAACGCTCGCCTTGCCGGATTTAAACGCTGATTTTACTTTTTCTGGGGAAGCTAACCCGATTTTACAGCGCGATCGCGCTTCGGTGAATATTAATCACGCTAATATCGATTGGGGTCAACAAACCATTGATGCTAGCGGTCAAGCTACCCTTGCCAATATTTTTACCGCCCCTGATATTGCGGAACTGGAATTAGCGGTCAATGCCGGATTAGATTTTAATTCTCTTGCTACCCAAGAGATTCTTAATGTCATTCCGGTGGAACGCCAATATTTGCCCCAATCCTTAGAACTAGCGGGACAAAGCAAGTTTAACGGTCAAATTACAGGCAAACAACTGTTACAAGCCCCAACCGCCCCCAATAGTCTTGTTTTAGACGGAGACATCCAATTAACCAATTTTCAGTTTAATGAGTTGGTCTTTGATCCGGTGATGGCAGGAACGGTCAACTTTGCCACTGGACAAAACATTGAATTGGCTTTGCAAGGGGAAAACGACATCATTGCAGCTAGCTTCGATCCTTGTTTGGATGCGAATTGTGTTGCCCCCTACAGTCTTGATTTGGTGGAACTTCAATATAATGAAGGGCAAGATGATGCCATTCTTGTCCTAGCAACAGGAGAACAAAATCGCATTTCAGCAACCATCGAAAACTTTCCGCTGTCAGTCTTTCGAATCGCCCCTGCTACAGAATTTGGCTTACCAGGGTCGATTATGGGGAGAGTCAATGCCGAAGCGAGTGTTAACTTAAAAACGTTTACCACTGACGGGGAATTAGAAATTCTTGAACCCGGCATTGGCACCGTGGGCGCCGATGAACTCGCGATCGCGTTTTCCTATCTCAATAACCAAGCCCGTCTCTCACAGGGGCGTTTAGACGTGGGAGAAAACCGGTTTAACTTTCAGGGAAACTATAATGTCGCTTCAGGCGCAATTGAGGGAAATCTCACTTTAAAAGACGGCAAGATCCAAGATATTCTCGCTACTGCCAATCTCTCCAGCCTGCAAGATATCTCACGATTAACCCAACCTCTAGATCAGGGAAATGCCTCGGATTTGGGAACAATTGCTCTCGGAACGCCTGCAGACTTAGACTTAGCACTTTATCAAGAAACTGTGAATCAAATCCAAGCGAGAGCGATGGAACTCCGTCAATCAGGCGGTATTAATCAAATTGATGTTCGCGGCGATTTAGAACTGAATGCCAATGTTGCTGGAACGATCAACAATCCCCAATTGGATCTGGCCGTTGCGGGTCGCCGTTGGCAAGTTCGTCCCCGTTCCAGTGTTTTAAATTATATTCCCTCGATCGGATTAGTCATCGAAGATGCAGGGGTGATTCCCATTGAACAATTAAATATTAATGCGAATTACGAAAATGGCATCGGTACTCTAGAGGAAGCTAAGCTGGCTGTTGATCGAGGAACGATTGTTGCTTCCGGGCAATTTGAAACCAGCCAAGTCTCAGGAAACGTGGAAGTTGAAAATCTGCCATTAGATACCATTCTCGAATTTGTCCCTACTCCCGTGGATGCTTCCGGCGATATTGGTTTGGAGATTGCTGTGTCAGGCAGTCCGCAAAATCCAGCAGTGGAAGGGGAATTTTCGTTTAGCAATGCCTCATTGCAAGGCCGCGCGATCGAGGAAAACTTTAGGGGAGAATTTCGTTATGCCAACTCTCGTTTCGCCTTACAAACCACGAATCCCGAAGATATCGACGTGCAAGTGAATGGGGAAATTGCACTTCCGCCTCAACCTGGCTTTGAAAATCGTATTACGGCTGATGTCAATATTGGAGAAAGCGGCTTTAATTTACTCGATGCCTTGAGTTTAGGGCAAATCGAATGGATAGAAGGGGAAGGAAACATGGCTCTTTCCGCAGAAACCACTTACATCGATACTCCTACCGCTGCCATTGATAATTTAGATGTAACCGGTGAAGTCACTTTCGAGGATGCGGTTGTCTTAACCACTGCCCTCTCGGAAGAAGTAACCATCAATGGGGCAGTTGCCTTGAGTGAAGATCGGATTCAAATTGAAGAGTTACAAGGAACTGTCGATGAGACAGAGATCGCGATCGCGGGGAGTTTTCCGTTTTTTACACCCAATCCTGATTCCGCTAATCCTTTAACAATTACTATCGATGACGGAGACATTAATCTGGAAAATCTATATGATGGTCGTGCCGATGCCAATGTTACTGTGCAAGGCATGGTGATGAATCCCATTATTGGGGGGAAAGTGCGTCTTTATGAGGGACAAGTTTTTATTCCGCAAACGAGTGAAGAGGCGAGATCTCCTGCCTACAACCGTTGGTTTGGCGATTTTGCCGAACTCCAAGGAGAACCCCCAGTTACAGTGGAACTAGATGATTTCCGCGTTGTCTTAGATGAGGACTTTCGTCTGGTTAGCCCACCGGTCTATAATTTTGCCATGTCGGGAGACTTTGTCCTGAATGGGTCGCCGCTAGATATTCCGAGTTTACAGTCTTCTGGAACCATTGTGCTAGACCGAGGAGAGATTACCCTTTTTAATACTGACTTCTTTCTCTCCCGCTTAAACGAAAACCAAATCGTCTTTGATCCCGGTCGTTCTTTGCTCAATCCCAATTTAAATGTTGAAATGGGAACCACTATCTCTGATCCCAGCAGAATTGGTCAAACGACTTCTCCCAATGAAATCCGGGATGATTTGACTCGCGTTGGCCAGTCAGAGACACTGACTGTGAATTTGTTGGTGAAAGGGCAAGCAGAACAACTGCTGGTTTCACTTGGCGGTGTCAGCCATCAGTCTGAGGCTTGTGAAGCTGGTGCCAAAGACTTTTTCTCTCCCTCTGGAGAAGATCTTTCTGAGGAAAATCTTGACCGAGAAAGCGAATGCCTGAGCAACAGCGCGATCGCGCTTGAAAATGGAACCAATCGACAATTGCTGGAATCGCCTGCCATTGAATTAACTAGCAGTCCGCCTCGCAGTCGCAGTGAAATTATCACCCTCTTAGGACAACAATTTATTGGTCTTGCCGAACAACTGGAACAGAGTAGTACCGAAGAGTTATTACAGTTTGGGGTAACCGAATTTCTCGTTGAACCTTTGACGCGAGATGTTATTTTCTTTGTCAATGAACAAGCAACAAAGGTTGCCCACCCCCTCATCAAGGTAGATCGAGCGCGAATTTATCCAGAATTAGAGGGAATTTATCAACTCCAAGAAGATGCATTTATCGGCGTTGGTTACGACTATACATTTGGTGAATTTAAGGTTCGCTATGAAAAATTTTTCTAGATTCTCTGTATATTACTTATTCAAGAAATTGGAAAGTTGAATCTGGTTGACAAGTCTCCATTGTTTTCTCAACTTTTGATAGAATTACTTCAAACCAAGACTTCCAAATTTTATGTCCTTGTTCACTATAAATTGTAGAATTAACAATACTTTTCCATTGCGAATCATCAGGTAGAATCATCCCGTAGCGATCGCAAGATAATGGAACTTCTGGAATAAGGGCATAGTTAGTATTCCTAACATCTAATAATTCGGCTTGTCCTAACAGTAAAATCCCATCGGAAATAAAGGTATTGAAACGACCTTGTAAGACACCCTGGACTCCTCTTAATCTTCCGGTTGAACCTTGTAATTTAATAATACTGGCTTGGGGATAACGGTTTTGAACCAATTTTTCTGTCCTTGTTCCCCGCAAAACTGCAATTCTGATACCTTGAAGAGAACTATCAAGATCAACGCGATTGCGATTGGATTCTAGGATTAAAAACTGCGTTCCTGTTACAAAAAACGGTTCAGAAAAACGAACAGCAGAATTGCCAATATTTTTACGAATTGTATTTGGGCCACACTCAATATGAATCGTTTCATCTTCGACTAAACGAAATCGATCAGAGGCAGTGGATTGAAAAATACGGACTAGTAATCCTTCTTGATTAGTAACTTCACTGATGTCTTGTTTCAAAGCAGCAATAAAATCTACACAATATCCTGTTAATTGTCCATTAGGTTTGCGGTATCCGAAGGGAATGGCATCGTTGCGAATCCCAACTTTCAAAATGCCAGTGCGCTGAATTTCTTCAAGAACAGTTTCTGCTTTTACCTCTACAGTTTTTAAACCGGAAAAAGCAATAAGAATCAAGCTAAGAATAAATGGGTTCGTTAATTTCAACATTGTTGATGAAATGAGATTCAGTAAGGGGAACGATCTAAGCTATCCCCTATTTTCTTCCATTATCCAATATGGGGAAATTTCCGTAATTAGGGAATATCGTTATACGATTTCTTGTTCTAGTTAGCACAATTTGCCTAGTGTTTTTTGCCAAACTGTCCTAAATAAGGTTAGCCGCTTAAATCAGTTATTGCTTTAATTGCCCATAGCAAGCGCGATTGCGCTTAAATTGTATAGAAATTAGCAATCTGCTATGATAATGGTCCATTTTCTTCTCTCAAAGCTCATTTTGCCTGATTGACTAGTTAAGGAAATCCCCATACTTATAGAATATGAGGTGTCCAACTTGATGCATCTTGGCACTAAGATAGTAGAGAAAGAAAAACGCACAAAGGCTTCCTTGACTGCTAAAATGCAGCCAACATTTCAAGCATATTGGTATTAATTTAGGAATCTTAATTTATTATGGATGCTTCAGAAAAAATTACTGTTGGCATTGTTGGGGCTTCTGGATATGGCGGCGTACAATTAGTACGCTTACTGCTAGAACATCCCCAAGTTGAAATTACCTATTTAGGCGGCAATCAAAGCGCCGGAAAAAACTTCGCTGAACTATATCCTTACTTAGGCCATCGTTTTCACAATACCATCGAACCCATTGATGTTGAGACAATCGCGGAACGCTGTCAGGTGGTTTTCCTGTCTCTTCCCAATGGTTTAGGTTATAAACTGGCACCGCAACTGCTGGAAAAAGGGTGTCAAGTTCTCGATTTATCTGCCGATTATCGGTTTAATGATATCGATACTTACACGGCGACTTATAACGTGGAACGAGACGATGAAGAGACGATCGCGACTGCAGTCTACGGACTGCCCGAATTGTACCGCGAACAAATCAAAACTGCGACCTTAGTCGGGTGTCCTGGATGTTATCCTACTGCCAGTTTACTCGCGATCGCGCCGTTGCTAAAACAGGGGTTAATTCTGCCAGAAACCGTTATTATTGATGCCAAGTCGGGAACCTCTGGCGGCGGGCGCAAAAGTAAAGTAAATTTACTCCTAGCAGAAGCCGATAATACCCTGAGTGCTTATGGCGTTGCCGGGCATCGTCATACCCCGGAAATCGAACAAATTTGCAGTCACTTAGCCGGGGTGGATATTCGCGTTCAATTTACCCCGCATTTAGTGCCCATGGTGCGAGGAATGTTAAGTACTGTCTATGCGAATCTGCGCGATCCGGGCTTAGTCCGCGATGATTTGCTAACCATCTATAATGCATTTTATCGGTCTTCGGATTTTGTCAAAATTTTGCCTAATGGCGTTTATCCGCAAACTAAGTGGACGGCAGGCACTAATCTCTGTTACATCGGCGTGGAAGTCGATCCCAGAACAGATCGCGTGATTGTAATGTCCGCGATCGATAATTTAATGAAAGGACAAGCAGCCCAAGCTGTGCAGTGTATGAATTTAATGTTGGGATGGGAAGAAACAGTTGGTTTGCCGCAACTCGCGTTTTATCCCTAAATAAATAACTCATTTCTTGTTTTTTAAATCAAATATCATTTAAAATATCGATCGAAATTCTTATTAAATGATTTCGATTTTCAGATAATCAATTATTAACTTGAAAATAACCATGATTTTCGTCTGCCTTAACTTGCGATTACTACATTTATAACTAAGTGACTGACTAAACCAAGCAATCAATTAACTAGTCAGTTATGGGAATTTAATTACGTAATGAAATCACAAAGTAATCGTTAGTAAGGAGCATTCATGGTTAAGTTAGAAGGTTTTTCTGTCCTGCCAGCAGACACATTTGCAGAAGGTCCCCCTGCCGGTGAAAATATCTCTGCCAATGGTTTTGAAGGTCCTTTTCCGGGACAACCGGTTCAAGGTTTGAGCGGAGTACAACTTCTTGATCAAAACTCTTTCTTTTTCCTATCGGATAATGGATTTGGCAGAAAAGAAAACAGTTCTGATTACCTACTGCGCACTTATCAACTCAATCCGGATTTTGCCGGAACAGAAAACGGCGATGCCAGTGTTAAAGTTGAAGATTTTATTCAATTTGCCGACCCCAATAATGAAATTCCCTTCAACATTCAACAAGAGGGAAGCAACGAGCGTTTGTTAACCGGCTCTGATTTTGATACCGAGTCGTTTGTAATTGACGATCAACAAGAGTTTTGGGTAGGAGAAGAATTCGGCCCATTTGTTCTCAACTTCAATCAAGATGGAACGTTGCAACAATCGCCCATTCCCACGCCCAATATCAATAACCTAGATACTTTAAACGGTCAAGATCCGCTCGTTATTGGTCATCGGGGGGCTAGCGGTTCTCGCCCTGAGCATACCTTAGAAAGCTATAAGGTTGCGATTAAGCGAGGAGCAGACTTTATTGAACCTGACCTTGTGGCCACTAAGGATGGGAAATTAATTGCCCGTCATGAAAACGCTTTAGCGCAAGTCAAACTCAATGACAAGGGTGAAATTGTTCGCGACGAAAACGGCGATCCGATTGTCACCCAAGCAACAACCAACGTTGCTGAAATGGAAAAATTTTCTGATCGCCTCACTGTCAAAGAGGTGGATGGCGAACTCATCGGCGGTTGGTTTAGCGAAGACTTCACCCTAGAAGAAATTAAGCAATTAAAAGCCCGTGAGCGGATTCCCGAAACCCGCCCCGAGAATACACAATTTAATGACCAGTTTGAGATTCCGACCTTTGGCGAAATCATTGACTTAGTCAAACAAGTTGAGGAAGAAACCGGAAAGGAAATCGGTATTTATCCCGAAACCAAGCATCCCACTTACTTTAACAAAGAGGGAACCAAACTCAATGGAGAACCCATTGACATGACACTTGGGCAAAAGCTCATCGATACGCTGGTAGAAAAGAATTTCACCGATCCGAGCCGAATTTTCATTCAATCGTTTGAAATTGCCAATCTCGTCCGACTGCAAGAGGAAATCATGCCTAAAGCCGGGGTTGATCTTCCCTTAGTGCAATTGACAGGCGATTTTAATCGTCAATTTATTAATGACGATGGCGGCGGCTTCTCGGTTCCCTATGATGTGGTGTATAACTCTAACCCCAACAATCGCGAAGCCAATACAAACTTTTATGAAGACTTTCCCATCAATATCAATGCCAACACTGACTATGGCGACTTAGCCAATCCCAAGGTACTGAACTTCATTAGCGATGACTATGCCGAAGGATTAGGCCCTTGGAAAAATAGCTTTTGGCTGCGGGAAAAGTTAGACCAACCTGTGGATGCCAATGGCGACGGCAAAGCTGAAATTACCAGCCAATTAACAGGAGAAGTAAGACCCCTTATTGAAAATGCCCATGAGGCCGGTTTGCAGGTTCATCCCTACACGTTGCGTCAAGAAGAAACCTTCCTCACTTTAGAAGAAGATGGCACCCCCCTTACTCTCGAAGAAGAAGTGGAACGCTTAGTGGGTGAATTAGGCGCTGATGGCTTTTTCACCGACTTCCCCGGGGTTGGCGATCGCGTGCGCGATCAACTGGTTGCCGATCAGGTACGCTCTCCCCAAAATCCTGAGGTTCTCAATGGGGCTGCCGTTGCTAATCTTCCTCGTTCTGGCGGCTTTGAAGGGATGGCCTTTAATCCCGCTCGAACCACAGCCTATCCCATGTTGGAAAAATCGGTAACCGGCGACCCTGATGATGCTCGGCGTATCTACCAGTTTGACCTCAATCAAGGGGAATATGAAGGATTAGCCGGCTTTTATCGCATGGAAGATCCCAGTCACGCGATCGGTGAGATTACTCCTATTAACGAGAATGAGTTTCTCGTCATCGAACGAGATAGCAAGCAAGCCGAAAATGCCGAATTCAAGAAAATTTTCAAAGTTGATCTCTCCCAAGTTAACCGCCAAGGCTTTGTTGAAAAACAAGAACTCGTTGATTTACTTAAGATCGACGATCCTCAAGATTTAAATAATGACGGCAGTCAAAGCTTTTCTTTCCCTTTCCTTACTATTGAAAGTGTGGTAGTAAAAGATAAGAATAGTATTGTCGTCGCCAATGACAATAATTTCCCTTTTACGAAAGGACGACCCCCGGAAATTGATAACAACGAAATTATCCAGCTTCAACTCGACAAACCCTTGGATTTAGATCCGCGTTTAGGCGTTGATGGGCTGGATGAACCTCTTCAACCAGAGCAAAAAGCCGGGAAGTTGGCACAATTAAATATGTTTGAAACGGGATTTGAAGGGGGAACTGCTGAAGGCGATCCCCTGGAGATTCCCGCTACCGATCCTGCCGGCATTGCCTATCATGATTCTTCCGGTCATCTCTTTTTAGCAGATTCTGAGATTTCTGAACTGGGAATTGTCCCTGACAAGGTCTCTGGCAATGTCTTTGAAGTTTCCCGGGATGGCAAAAAACTAATTCGTTCTTATGATCTCACTGATGAGGCAACTGGTGCGGTTAATGATGAACCCACTGGCATTACCTTCGATCCAGTCAGCGATCGCTTCTACGTTAGCAACGACAATAGCAATCAAATTTACCGCTACAAGTTGCAATCGGAAGGCGAGAATGCTTCCTTTGCGGTTGAAGATACCATTTCCTTAGAGCAGTTGCAGGAACAGGCGCCGTTGAACTTGGCAGATAGCTTGACGGGAGACTTTGAAGGCGTTGCCGTTAATGCCGATTCCGGCCGCATTTATGCTGTTGACGGTTCTGGCACAAGTGTCGTCACATTGCGCTATGACCAAGGGTTTGAATTTATCAACAGCTTCCAACTCAATTCAGGAAGCCAGGAAATTGTTAGTGACCCCGAAGGTATTTCAGTTAACCCGGAAACTGGCAATCTCTTTATTGTTTCAGCAACAGACAATGTCATTGCCGAATATACCCCGCAAGGCGATTTTCTACGTGAATTTTCGCTCGATAACCTATCACCTTCGCAAATCGCTGCCCAAGGGTTGGCATTTGGGGCTTTTTCTGCCTCAACTAATAATCCGATAGATAGCCTCTACATTGCTGATGGAGGGGTTGATAATAATGATGATCCTGACGAGCGGGATGGTCGCGTTTATGAAACCAAACCGATTCCAGGGCCATCAAATGCCAATCCCGGTATCCCTGAGGAGGAGATTGATCTCTCGATTGAATTGGGATTGGGACGTCGTTTCGATGATTCCCAAGAGGGCAATAATCCCTTCACACCTAACGGTGAAGCCGATTTAGACCTTTCACAAGGCCCCAATCTTGAGGAAGTTGGCGGCTTGGGCTAAGTATCGAATCTGCTAATTTCCATAAATGAACAAGCCGAGGGAAAGTTAACTATAGATTTTCTCTCGGTTTCACTTTTTAAATCATGGTGTTTCCAATAATTGCTGTTATTAATACTGAATTAATTGTTTCACCAATTCTGCCGTTCCTGGTGCCAGCAACACCCCATTGCGATAGTGTCCTGTGGCGAGAATCACATTATCATATCCTTCTAGATATTCAATCACTGGGGCAGCTTGTCCCTCGGGGCGCGGTCGTTTTCCAGACCAGGTTTCAAGAATTTCTGCCTGTGCCAAGGGTGGACAAAAGGCAATGGCTTTCTCCCAGACGCTGTCCAATAACTGTTTCTCTGCTTCGACATTTCCTTGCTCATCGGGAAATTCAACAGTGGCACCCACCCAATATTCACCCTTTCCGAGAGGAATGACATGGATATCATCCCCAGTGACGACGGGCTGAAATTCACTCGTTGTTAAGTCTCTGTCTAAGCGAACGCGCATCGCTTGCCCTAACACAGGAGACAAGGTTAGGGAAGGTTGCAGTTGACGAGTGAGGGGAAATGAGCCCAACCCTGCCGCAACAATTAAGTAATCGGTTTCCCAGTCCCCTTGGTTGGTATGGAGGGTGTGGCAATGGCGGCCCTTGCTATCTTGGCTGACAGATACGTTGGTCGCTTCTACTCCCCAGTGACAACTCACGCCATTTTGTTGAGAAGCCTTAATTAGAGTATGCGTCAAGGCTTTGGGGTGAACTTGAAAATCTTGGGGAGAGTAAATCGCGCCCGTTAAATTGGCAGTTTCAATATAGGGACAATGATTTTGCAGTTGCGGAACATCCCAAACTTCTAAGTTCCACCCTTGAGAATGGCGTAAACTGGCTAATTCTTCTGCTTTATCCTTCTCTTCCCGGGAAAAGCAGAGATGCAACAAGCCTTGGACTTGGGGAACGCGATCGCCGGTTTGTTCGCTGATTTCTGCCAGCAATTGCGGATAGCGGCGTATACTGGCTTCTCGCAATTGCCAAGCGCGTCCTTTGGTTTTTTGGCTAATAATGCCCATCAACAGCCCCAAAGCTGCGCCGGTTGAGGCTTGAGCCGGGGCCTCTCGATCAATTAGGGCGATCGAAAGCTGGGAATTTTGGCTAAGTTCGTAGGCGATGGTTGCACCAACAATGCCACCGCCAATAATGACTACCCGTTTCATGTGGTTTCACTCGGTTTCGATTCTGGTTCTGGAAGCAATCCTAGGTAGTTGTCAAAATCGCGAAGGGCGCGATCGTAGCTTTGTAAAGCTTGAGAATAGGATTCATTATCAATTGCAGCATCTAGTCGTTCTAAATCTTTAAATAATTCTTTCGCAAAACTTTGCGCCTGTTCTTGGTCTTGCGGCAATAAGTTGCGAGTCACATAACTCATTTCTCGACGTAAGCCTCCCAATGGTCCATGGATTAAACTGCTGGCATCAGACCATCTTTTGTCTTTCAACAGGGATTCCAGTTCTGTGAGGCGTTTCCGTGCTTGTTTAACAGGGGTTGCAGATTGTTCAATTTGTTCAATTTGTTCACTGCTATAAGTGGGAGGAGGAGTACTTTCATTGGCACCGCCGCAACTGACAAGAACGATTGCGACGAAAGCGAGTAAAAGGGATATAATAGAGCGTTTAATTACCATGACCGTTAATCGTGAAAGCCTGATCTAAGTTTCTATAAAATTAGGATACCAACTCGTGTGTCTTCTCCTGAATGGTTTAAATGATTTGTTGCCGTAGAAAGGTCAGTAGAATGGGACTAATTTCATCTGACCAATGTTGTTGCGGATAATGTTTTGCTTGTTCCAGTTTTGCCAGACGAATGTTGCGATTTTCTTTTGCTAGGGCTTCAGGAACATCAGCGGATAACCAAGGGTCGCCCATTCCCCAAATGATTTTTGTGGGCTTGTCCCAACTTTGCCAACCCGTTTCAATTTCTTGCATAGCTTGGCGAAGATTGAGGTTTTTGATAGTCGCTAAGAGGGAACGTCCCGCTTTTGAGTCTTTTAAAAACGGTTGTCGATACCTTCCTAATTCCTTATCTGAGATGACGTAGCCGCTGCCTCTTTCCAAAGCGCGATCGACTAATAAAGGATCTTGGGTTAACATGTCTCCCATCAAGGGAAATCCCCATTGACGCATCAGCCAAGGAAGACGAGCAGCAGAAGATAGCGGCGTATTTAATATTGCCAACCGCTCAATTTGTTCGGGATGGCGAAAGGCATATTGCAATCCCACGGATCCTAAAAAGCCTTGAACCACTAAATGAAACTGAGAAATCTCTAAAGCCGTTAACAGTTCCTCTAATTGTGCAAGATAAGCCCCTGGCGTGTAGGAAAATTCACGGGGTGAGGGTTTAGCGGAAGCCCCCTCTCCCAACCAATCTGGGGCATAAGCCGTAAAGCCGCTTTCTGCCATATCTTGCAACAGTCTCCCCCAACAATAGCTATGGGCAAGGAGGCCATGCAATAACACTACAGGTGTACTTTCCGTTTCATTGCGAGGAAGGGCATGACGATAGAACCATTGTTGGTCATTAATGGCAATGGTTTTTTCTTGAATTTCAATCATCTTGGAATTTAACGTCTTTTTCCCCAACCTACAGCAATTTCTAAAGGTTTGCTTAAACTTGTATTAACTTTTTGCCTAAAGCCACATCAAAGTAGGTATGGTCAAAGGCGCGATCGTCTTGATAAACCGTAAAGGGCTGATTCGGTTCGCCTAAATGATTTAAGACCGCTGTTGCTTCAGAAAAATCCTGATGATGGGTGTAATTGTTGAAGGTAACAACAGTTTTTAAACCGGCTTGCGTTGCTGCAGTAACGCCATGTTGCGAGTCTTCAAACACTAAACAGGTTTCAGGAGGCAACTGCATTTGGTCTAAGACATAATAATAAATATCGGGAGCAGGCTTTTTGTTCGCTACCACATCGCCGGCAGCAATGAGTTCAAAGTAGTCATGGGGATTAAGGCGAGTTTCTAAAAGCGCGATTGTGTTTTCTAGAGAACTTGTCGTCGCGACTGCCAAACGAATGCCATGATCGCGCGCTTCATCGAGGAGACGTTTAACTCCTGGTCGTAAGGGAATATTTCCTTGTTGTAGCAATTGACGGTAGTGATGACTTTTTGACTGGTGTAGCTGTTGGATAAACTCGGTTTGGTTTTCAGGAAGCGCCTGGTCAGATAGATAATAGGTCATGTAGTGGCGAATGCGTTCTTTGCCGCCAGAAATCGCTAACAGTTCACCATAAAGCGATTCCGACCAATGCCAGTCTAAGCCTGCCTCGGCAAAGGCACGGTTAAATGCCACCCGATGGCCATCGCGTTCTGTTTCAGCTAAGGTGCCATCAACGTCAAAAATAAAGGCAGTCATATTTAATCCGTCATTATTCGTAATTGGCTGTTTGCAAAGACTTCATGTGCAAGTTTTCTAAAGCATTGGCTTCCCCAATATTTCGTTCTCGGAAAAACTGAATCATCTTGCGGTCTTGTCCTTGAATATGATGCACTAGCCATTGATGGAGAAAGTGAGATAGTTCGCTATTGACTAATGTGGGATCTTCGTTTGCTTCGAGACGGTGAAGGACTTTACTCACTTTATTGGTTAAGCGATCGTGAATCTGTTTATGCTGATCGTAGTAAGGATAATCATGTTCCTTCATCAAATCTTCTTCTAGGGTAAAGTGCTCAATCGTGTCGTTGAGCAATTCTCGCAACAGCTGTTTCAGGGTAGCTTGGTCTGTTCCTTCTGCCATGGCTTGGCTTAGTTCATTCACTAGGGCAAACATCTGTTGATGTTGTTGATCAATAATGGGGAAACCAGTTTCGTATTCGTCAGACCAATGAGCAATTTGCATGATGAGACTCTAATTAGAACAAGTACGTTGAATTTCAAGCCTACATCTTAACCAAATTCCGGTGATTTGAAAATAGTGCCCTGATTTTGTTAATAAATGTAACAGGCTAAACAGCACTCGCTTCCTGATCTAAAATATTTTTCTCTCTGAAAAAGCGAATCATTTTTGGGTCTTGACTTTGAAGATAATCAATCAACCAGCGCCTTGAAAAATGAGATAGCTCGATGGTAAGCAAGCGATCGCGACTGGAAACTCGATCAGCAATTTCTTTCACTTCCCGCATCAATTAATTATAAACCTTTTTATGTTTTTAATATTAGGGATATTCCGGCTCTAAAATTAATTGTTATTCCATAGGAAAGTGTCCTGCCTTATCCTCAATCATTTCATCTAAAGTTTCTTTGATAACATTCTTGCCATGCCCTTTAATCATATTAAATAGATGTTGGTGTTGTTCATCAACTTAACTAAAATCAGTTTTCTATTCCAGTCGCCAAAATGGAATCCTAATAAGCGTTTTCCGATTGATTTTGCATTAATTATTTTGTATATACAATAACTAGAAATCTATAAAACTAGATCGTATTGTCGTAAAAATAGTCTAAGATTCAACATTAATAATCTGCTCTTCTATCTACAATTGTGAAAGATAAAAATTAATCAAAAATTAAATCTTAAAACTGTTTGAAAATCTAATTACAGTAGCGGATTCAATGGTTATCATGTAACAGTGCTTCACAGTTTTGTCGGGAGGAAGAATGGATTTTCTATCAGATTCAGTTTCATTATCACGGATGCAATTTGCTCTGACTGCCATTTTTCACATGCTTTGGCCGGTATTAACCACAGGAATGTCTATTTATTTAGTAGTGGTAGAAGGGATGTGGTTAAAAACCCGTAACCCCGACTATTACTATCATGCGCGTTTCTGGTCAAAGTTATATGTGCTGAATTTTGGAATTGGTGTGGCCAGCGGGGTTCCCATGGAATTTCAGTTTGGGACTAATTGGGCCCCATTTTCGGAAGCAGTGGGAGACTTCTTTGGCAGTATTCTCGGTTTTGAAGCATCCATGGCCTTTATGCTAGAGGCTGGTTTTCTAGGCATTATGCTTTTTGGTTGGGGACGGGTTCCCCCTGTGATGCACTACATTGGAACGATTATGGTGGCCTTTGGGGCGAATTTGTCCACCTTTTGGATTTTGACCGCCAATTCTTGGTTGCAAACCCCTGCCGGTGGGGAATTAGTTGACGGCAAGTTTGTGGTCACCGATTATTTTGAAGCCATTTTTAATCCCTTTATGGTCAATAGTGTTCTCCATATGTTCTTTGCCACCCTGGAGACCTCATTATTTGTGATTGGCGGCATTAGCGCTTGGTATATTTTGAATCGCAATCAACGGTATCAAGAATTTTTTGCGCGATCCTTCAAGATTGTGTTAGCTGTCGCGATCGCGGTCGCCCCCTTACAAATCTACATTGGCCACCTCAGCGGCGAACAAGTCTATCATCAACAACCCACGAAAATGGCAGCGATGGAAGCCCAGTGGGATACTGCCCCCGGCGGAAAACCCGCTGATTGGAGTTTAGTAGCAATTCCCAATAGCAAAGCCGAACGCAACGACTGGGAAATTTCCATTCCCAACGGACTAGGCTATATCTTGGAATTTAAGAAAAATCTCTCGGAACCGGTTAGAGGCTTGAAAGAATGGAACCCCCAGAATCGTCCGGGAATGGTCGGTTTAATTTATTACTCATTTCGAATTATGGTGGGAATCGGCTTTCTCTTAGCCGGACTCATGGCAGCAACCGTCATCCAGTGGTTGCGCGGCAAACTCGCCTCAGCCCAAATCGCCAATCAAAAATGGTTGCTCATTGGTTGGATGTTCGCTGCCCCCCTAGGTTATATTGCCATTGAAGCAGGTTGGATTGTCCGTTGTGTGGGACGACAACCTTGGACCATGTATGAAGAAATCCGCACTGTAGACGCGGCCTCGAACCTTCCCCCGGAAGAAATTTTAACCTCGCTGGTCGGATTTACCGGTGTGTACAGCCTCTTGTTTATTTCTGCCCTATTCTTCGGCAGCCGGATTATTCGCCAAGGACCCAATTTTGATTTGCCAATTCCCAAAGACTCCTTGCAACCAACCCCTGTCGAACATACCCCTGATCGTCGTCCTGTAGAAAATTAATCATGGAAACCTTAGAGTATTTTTTACCGCAAGTTTGGTTCGTCATCTTAGCCTTATTTCTGTTCCTCTACGTCATGTTGGATGGCTTTGATTTAGGGGTCGGTATTTTATCCATTACTGCCTCGAATGAGGAACGTCGCGGCTTATTGATGACCAGTTTGAGTAATGTTTGGGATGCCAATGAAACGTGGCTAGTGTTGATGGGCGGGGCCTTATTTGGGGCCTTTCCCTTGGCTTACAGCACCATTTTAAGTGCCTTGTACATCCCAATTTGGACCATGGTCTTCGGCTTTATTTTCCGTGCTGTTGCCTTTGAGTTTCGGGAACATTCCAATCAAAAGTTCTTCTGGAATGCCGCCTTTGGTTTAGGCAGTTTCCTGGCAACCGTGGGACAAGGATTTGCCCTGGGCGGTGTGTTAAGCGGCATCAATGTTGATGAAGCGGGACATTTTGTGGGGGGAATCTGGGATTGGTTGAGTTTGCCCTCAATTCTAGTCACCCTGACCTTAATCCAAGGCTATGTTTTAATTGGATCAACTTACTTAGTGATGAAAACCGAAGGGGCCTTACAACAAACTCACTATCGCACTGCCAAAATTGCAGCCGTCACCACCTTAATCGGTGCCGTTTTAATTACCATTACCACTCCCATTTTCTTAGAAGAAGCGCGATCGCGCCTATTTGATGCCCCCTTTATTTACATTTTTGCCACCATTCCGATTTTAGGGGGGCTGTTAATTTGGCAACTGCTGCAAAGTCTAAATAAAAAACAAGAACGGGCCCCTTTTATTTGGACAATTTTGATTTTCTTACTCTCATTTGTCGGGTTAGGAATTATTGTCTTTCCCTATATTATCCCGCGATCGATTACCATTTACGAAGCAGCTGCCGACCCGAGTGCTTTGGTGTTTATGCTGACCTTTATCGGCTTTTTAATTCCGATTATGTTGGCTTACAACATCTATCAATATGTGGTGTTTCGCGGCAAAGTGAAGAGTAGTGAATACGAAGGGTAAAATGGAGTCTTCGTGAAGAATTTCTCGAATTTAATCGAACCACAGAGTCACAGAGAACACAGAGAAATTAACCGTTGAGAAAACGTTTTATCCCTTGTTTAAGGATGGGAACATTAAAGTTGATAATTAATCCTAGTTGAAGTTGACAAAGTTTAAGGTAAGTTAAAATTTGTGCTTCATGAATGGGTAAAATTTTTTCAATTGCTTTTAATTCCACAATTACTTGTCGTTCGACTAATAAATCTAAACGATAACCACAATCGACTTTAATCCCCTTGTCGAATACTGGTATCGCAACTTCCTGTTTAACCTCTAAGCCACGTAACCCTAACTCATGAAATAAACACGCCGAATACGCTGACTCCAACAACCCTGGTCCTAACTGCCGATGCACCTCAATTGCTGCTCCAATCACCTTTCCTGAGATCTCATTTAACTGATTCCTCTCTGTGAACTCTGTATCTCTGTGGTTCAAAACTCTCTCTACTCCATTTGGCAAACCAATAACTTTAGTTTAATTGATCTCTGCTAAAATCTCCTTATGCAAGTGCCGATAAAGTAATTACTCCCATTGAAACCTCAACTTCCCTCGCAACGCTGGCAACTTAATGAATTTAATCCGGAACAAATTAATTCCTTAATTGAGGCGACGGGATTGCCCCCGCTATTAGTACAAGTGCTCATTAATCGCGGGATTATGACGCCAGAAGAGGCAGAAGTTTATGTCAATCCGGAAACGGAAAATTTACCCTCGCCTCAACAAGAATTTTCGGATTTAGACCAAAGTATTGCGTTAATTATTGAGGCAATTGAGGAGAAAGATCCCATTATTATTTGTGGGGATTATGATGCTGATGGGATGACCAGTACTGCTCTTTTATTACGAACATTGCGGTATTTAGGGGCAGAGGTGGATTATCTGATTCCGAGTCGGATGACGGAAGGGTATGGGATTAATACGCGCATTGTAGAAGAATGTGCCAGCAATGGGGTGGGATTAATTTTAACGGTTGATAATGGGATTGCTGCTTATGATCCGATTTATCGGGCAGTAGAATTGGGATTGCAAGTGATTATTACAGATCACCATGATCTTCCAGAAATTGTTCCGCCAGCCGATGCGATTCTTAACCCTAAATTATTACCGGAAATTTCTCCCTATCGCGGTTTAGCTGGTGTGGGTGTGGCATATATTTTAGCAGTCACTACGGCACAAAAATTTGGAAAAATTAAGGGGTTAACTTCGCAACTTTTAGAGTTATTTACGTTAGGAACGATCGCGGATTTAGCGCCCTTAGTGGGAGTCAATCGCCGCTGGTTGAAACGAGGGTTGCGTCAACTTCCACAATCCAATATTCCAGGGGTGCAAGCATTGATGCAAGTGGGAGGTGTCAATGATGAACAAAAAGCAGTTAAACCGGATGATATTGGGTTTCGGTTGGGACCGAGAATTAACGCTGTCGGACGCATTAGCGATCCCCAAACCGTTATCGAATTATTAACAACAGATGACTCAGGAATTGCCTTGGAACGGGCAATGCAATGCGAACAAATTAATCAGAAACGTCAAGAATTATGTGCCCAAATTGAACAAGAAGCGGTTGCCTATTTAGAAACCGGAGAAATTGATTGGTTGCGCGATCGCGTGATGGTTGTGGTTCAACCGAATTGGCATCATGGTGTCATTGGCATAGTTGCCTCTCGGTTGGTCGATCGCTTTGGGGTTCCCGTTTTTATTGGGACATATGAAGACGAAGAACAAACAGTAATCCGGGGTTCAGCGCGAGGAATTCCTGAATTTAATGTCTTTGATTCCCTAGAATACTGTCAGGATCTATTAGCAAAATTTGGCGGACATAAAGCAGCTGGCGGGTTTAGTTTAAAAGCAACGAATCTTTCTATGTTTCGAGAACGCTTGAGTGAATTTGCCCATCAATGGTTAGAACCGCAACATCTCAAACCGTTAGTCCAAATTGACGGCAAAGTAAATTTAGAAGATTTAACCGAAGCATTTTATCAACAAGTCGATAGCTTACAGCCTTGGGGGATTGCTAATGAAGAACCAGTATTTTTAAGTGAAAGGGTAACAATTAGCAATCAACAAATTGTTGGGAAGAATCATTTGAAATTAACGGTAAGTCAAACCGTTGAGGGGAATTCTGTAAGTAAAACAGCAATTGGTTGGCGTTGGGGAGAATATTTCCCTTTACCGAAAACAGTAGATATTGCTTACAAACTCCGGGAAAATCAATGGAATGGCAATGTTAGTTTAGAATTGGAGTTAGTCGGAATTCGGTTGCCGGAAACCACTCATCATAAACAAACAAGTTATGAGTATCAAGGACGAACCTATCACTGTTGTTTGTTAGATGATATCAATGAATTGAGAATTGAAAATGATAAAGGAAATGTCTTGGTGGTGACACGGGGAGAACGCAACGGTCAATTAAAGACAGATTCCCAGCAGTTAAAGACGATTAATGTCACCCAACCTCCTTATTATCAGATTATTAAAGCCGCCATGTCTGCCTTAGAAGGAACTCACTTCCCTTCGTCAGAGGATGAATCCTTGCAGAACCGGTAAAATTAAATTGCACCGTATGCTAACGGAGACAGCATCATGCCACAATTTCTGATTACCTGGATTGTGACCGCGATCGCGCTATTGATTACTGCTAGAATTGTTCCTGGCTTAGAAATTGATAGTGTCTCAGCGTCTATTATTGGAGCAGCAATCCTGGGGTTTGTTAATGCGATTGTCAAACCCATCCTATTTATTTTTACGCTTCCCTTAACAATTCTAACTTTAGGTTTATTTTTACTAGTATTAAATGCGATTAGTTTGGGAATTGTGGGGGCTCTTACCCCTGGTTTTGCAGTGAGTGGCTTTTTACCTGCATTATTTGGTTCTTTGATTCTCTCTTTCATTGCAGGCTTATTAAACCAATTTTTCCAAGGAGAAATGGATTAAATTCCCCCATTCCTTAGCGTAATTCTATAAGGAGTAAATATTTATGTCAGCAAGAGTTCGTAAATTCTTTACTTATCTTCTCGTCTTAGTATTTGGTGTTTTATTAGGCGGAGGGTTTTATCAAGTGCTTCCCTCCCAAGCAGATACTATTCCTGAAAACGCTGTTGTTGCCCAAAATGTTGAAAGCACAGAGAGTCCTAGTCGGCAAGCGATCACGAACCGATTTGTTAGCTTTGCAGTTGAACAAGTCGGGGATGCAGTGGTTCGCATTGATACCGAAAAGGTCGTCACGCAAACCAATCCTTTTGCCGAGGATCCCTTTTTCCGTCGCTTTTTTGGCGATGACTTTTTCCAAAATATGCCTAGAGAGAGGCGGTTAAGGGGTCAAGGATCAGGTTTTATTGTTGATAGCAGTGGCATTGTTCTCACCAATGCCCATGTGGTTAAACAAGCGGATCAAGTGAGTGTCAACTTAAAAGATGGACGGACCTTTGATGGAAAGGTGCTAGGCGCTGATTCCGTTACCGATTTAGCGGCGATTAAAATTGAAGGGAACGATTTACCCACGGCCAAGCTTGGCAACTCAGATGAAGTTAGAGTGGGAGACTGGGCGATCGCGGTGGGAAATCCGTTAGGATTAGATAATACCGTCACCTTAGGCATTATCAGCACCCTAAACCGCCCCAGTGCCAAAGTTGGTATTCCCGATAAACGCTTGGACTTCCTGCAAACCGATGCCGCGATTAATCCGGGGAATTCTGGCGGTCCTCTCCTGAATGATCGCGGTGAAGTGATTGGAATCAATACAGCTATTCGCGCTGATGCCAACGGTATTGGGTTTGCTATTCCGGTTAACAAAGCTAAATCTATCTATCCTAAGTTAGTGGAAGGAAGAAATGTTTCTCATCCCTACATTGGCATCCGCATGGTTACCCTGAATCCTGACTTAGCCAAAGAAATTAACAATGATCCGAACTCGGGATTGCTAATTCCAGAAGTAGAAGGGGTTTTAGTGATGCAAGTGCAACAAAATACCCCTGCCGAACAATCCGGATTACGGCGCGGCGATGTCATTACTAAAATTGAAGGCACCCGCATTACGAGTGCCGAACAACTGCAACGAGTTGTGGAAAATAGCAATGTTGGTCAACGATTGAATTTCACCGTGCGGCGAGGCAATCAAGTGGAAACTGTTGCCGTTTATCCGGCAGAATTAGACGATTTCTCCTAAATTCGGAATAATAAAATCCCCCCAACTTGCTTTCCGGGGGGAGTAACTATTAATTTAAGAATTGATTCATGATAGATTTTTCAACCTATTCGTAGATCCAATTTTGCAATGCCCCTTGCCAACTGATGAGTTCTTCTTCTTCAAACCAGAGGGCAATTTCGCGTTGTGCCGTTTCTACCGCATCAGAGGCATGGATTAAATTGCGCCCAATGCTAATGCCATAGTCGCCGCGAATGGTACCCGGTTCTGCACTGAGAGGGTTGGTTTCGCCAACGATTTTTCTGGTGGCTGCCACAATGCCTTCCCCTTCCCAAACCATGGCGACGACGGGGGCAGAAGTGATAAATTCCACTAAATTACTAAAAAAGGGCTTATCACGGTGAACATCATAGTGTTTTTCGGCTAATTCCCGTGAAACATTCATGGTTTTCATGGCAATGACATTGAAGCCTTTTTGTTCAAAGCGTTTGATAATTTCTCCAATTAACCCCCGTTGTACACCATCGGGTTTGATCATGATAAATGTCCGTTCCACAATGATCTCCTTATGTTTTACGCAAACGATACACCACAGACAGGTTATATCATTTTGGGGAGTTGTGGTAAGCTAATTCTTGCAATTTTTCTGTCCACTGAGCAGCAAGGGAACTTTGGGTAAAGGGAATCTCAATGCTTTTCCCATTATTCAAGGTGAAATGAATGTTGGCTTTGCCCTTAGAAGGCGCTTCTTGTGGAGAAACAGAGCGCCCGTTCACCTGTAGTTGAATCTCAGACACTTCATTGAGGGAAAAGCTTTCTACTGATTGGGGTTCACCGCGACTGGGTTTTCCCCAGGCAATGGTGTCGTCTTTTTGCCCCAAGACAGCATAAACATCATATTTAGCGCGATCGAATTGTTCTGCCCAATGGCGATAGGCTTCCACTTTTTGAGATTCGTTCCAACCTGCCCAAGCTAAACCAATAAAGAGTGCCAGTAGGGGGAGCCAAATTAATCCTCGTTCCATTGCCTACTGTTTGAGTTCTGAGCGCAGTTGTTCCAATTCTTGATCCACTTCTGCTTTTTGACTCTCAGGAAGCTCTTTTTGCCGGGAACTTTGCGATTGTTCTTGTTTCATTTGATTTAATTCAGAATCCACATCTGAGCCTTGTTCAAGGGCAGCAAATTGTTGTTCCATATCATCTTGCCCAAGTTCTTGGGAGGCTTCTGCTGAGGCTTCCATTTCGGTCACTTTCTCTTCCATTTGTTCAAAGGCACTCAGCGAACTGCCGGTATTGATATCCCCCAAAAACTCGTTAACCCGTTGTGTGGCTTCTGCCGATCGCGCTCTAGCGATATACATATCTTTTTTATTTTTCGCCTCGGAAATTTTATTTTCCAACTTGCGCATATCGGCTTTGAGTTTATCAATCACCTGGTTTTGTTGCGTCAGTTGTTGATCCAGGCTTTGCGCCGTTTGCTCGTAGTTTTTGCGGCGGGTAAGTGCTTCTCTAGCCAATTCTTCGTTGCCTTTTTCCAGCGCAAGTTGAGCGCGTCTTTTCCACTCTTCGGCAGTACTTTTGGCTTGATTGGCTTGACGTTCAGTGCGCTTTTGGGAAGCAATCGCTTGGGCAACCGCTTGTCGCAACTTGACCAAGTCTTGTTGCATGTCTTCTACAGCTTGCTCCAGAATTTTTTCCGGATCTTCCGCCTTGTTTAGTAAACTATTGATGTTGGCTTTGATTAAGCGCCAGATACGTTGTAGAAAACCCATTGTTTCCTGATAAATGTTGTTGGTCCTTACGACGATGATAGCGTTTTTTCCATGGCAAGTAAGCAGTAACCAGTTACGAAGGAGTTACTGGTCACTGGTCACCTTTAATAAGCAAGGGTTTCTAAGGTTTCCCGCAAATAGGTCCGAACTTGCTCGTCTAAATCATCTTGAGATTCAGTTTCCTTAACCCCATTTTCCAGTTGCCAACTGTTAAATCCAGAACTGGCAGCGATCGCGCTTCGTAAATTTTTCCAGTTTGCTTGGTTTTCGGAAAATTCCTGTTCCTTAATGGTTGTACTGGCCATATCGCTCCCCAATAATGACTAATTTCAGCTTTTTCTTACACAGTAGCTTAACTGGGTTGATTATTTCTGCTGCTGGGGATACAAAATATAAACATTATAATTAGAAAATTAAATTAATTTGTTAACTTTAAGCTAGTTTTTGAAGAATCCAAGGTGAGGATGAGAGGAAATGGGAGTTAAGCTTTATTTACGGGAAGCCATTGGACTCATTGTCAAAACCATGCCGTTTATTTGGATTCGGCTTGGGAGTTATGCCCTCCTGGGTTTAGGACTTGCGGTTTACCTAGCCGTAGCAGGAGGGGTGGCTTGGCTGTTGGGGCAAGCGTTAAGTTTATTGGGAGTCATTGTCTTTTTAATTGCCCTCGGGGGCGCTTGGGTATTAGTGCAGTGGGCGCAACGATATTTCTTTTATCTCTTACAGGCGGCTCACATTGCCGTCATGACAGAATATATTGTTTACGGGCAGGCTCCAAAAGGTTCACAAGTTCAGTATGGTAAGCAACAAGTTCAAGACCGGTTTCGGGATACCAGCATCATGTTTGCGGTGGATGAACTCATTGATGGCGTTGTCCAAGGGATTAACCGCTCGTTTGCGCAATTAACCCAAATTTTGCCCATTCCCAATCTGGAAAACTTAAATGCCATTGTGGAACGGGTTTCCAAGTTTGCCACCACGTATATTGATGAAGCCATTCTGAGTCGCGCCTATCAATATCGGGAAAAAAATGTTTGGGCAGTTGCCCAAGATGGGGTCATTCTCTATGCTCAGGCTTGGAAACCGGTACTCGCCAATGCGGTTGCGCTCACGGTGATTAATTATCTGGAAATGGCAGTGGTGTTAGTAATTTTGGGCGTGCCAGCGATTATCCTAGGAGCCCTGATTCCCGTTGCTGCCATTCGCACCCTATTGGGCGTTCTCGTAATTGTCGGTGTCTGGATGTTTAAGCTCGCTGTTTCCGATGCCTATGCCATGGCCGCCACGTTATTGGCTTACCATCGCTCAACAGAAGACATGGAACCAAATCCAGAATGGCAAGAACGGTTAACCGGCATCAGCGATCAATTCCGAAATCTTTGCGATCGCGCGGCCAATGCAGTCTCAGGGGAAGAACCAACCCAATCTGAACCTCGGGAACAAACCGATTATTGGCAATAACTCTAGTTTATGATTCTGGGGAAGTTGACTGTTCCTGTTCCGTAGCAATCGGCGGTAAAATTTGCTTGACCCGAAAGCCGGGAACCAAATAGCTGCTGGTAATTTGCTCTGGCGAAGCCGGTGTCAAATTTGCCAGCTGGTTTCCGCTAGTGAGGAAAACGGCAATGACACTGAGCGGAACTTGTAAAAATAGGTTACTGCCCAAAAACGCGATCGCGGCCACGAATAAACCGACCCAGTGATTGGGAAATGGTGTTACTGGGGCAACCAGCGGTGCATAACGAGCAATGGCCCATAAGGCAAACAAGAGCGCGATCGCGCCTAATCCGGTTAAAATGCGATGCTTCGGAGTCTTAAACACCCGTAAAATTTGCCGTTGCTGTTGAGTTAATTGATCCGGTTGCAGAGAGAGAAAGACAATACTGAAAATATCAAACGGACGAGCCCATTGCATGAGGGTAATGGGAACAGTTCCCGCAATGGCAACGAGCATTAACTCAATCACTACCGGAAGAATCGGTTTCCCGGCAGCCAGTCCTAACCAGACTAACTCTAACCACAAAGGAAGAATGGCGAGTCCTGCTAAATGAATCCACAGATACGGTTCTTTTCTATGCATAGTTGCTTGTAATGAATGGGTTTCCCCCTCTCCCGATTTCTAGGAAAGAGAGAGGGGCGTGAGAGAACTACTTGTTGGGATTTAAGCTGCGACGTTTCATGACCATTTCGTAGGCTTCAATGATGTCGCCTTCTTGCCAATTATTGAATCGCTTGGATCCAATACCGCATTCAAATCCGGATTGCACTTCTTTGGCATCTTCTTTGACTCGTTTGAGCGAGTCGATATTGCCTTCATAGACGACTTCACCGTTACGGCGAACGCGCATTTGACGATTGCGGACAATCCGGCCGGAGCGGACATAAGAGCCGGCAGCATAGCCGCGTCCCACTGGGAAGACAGCGCGCACTTCTGCTTCTCCCAAGGGAGATTCCACTTCTTCCGGTTCTAAGAGACCTTCCATGGCCCCTTGGATTTCATCCAGAAGTTTGTAAATAATGTCGTATTCTCGGATATCGACGCCTTCTTGGTCGGCAACGGCTTTGGCATTAGAGGCCAAGGTGGTATTGAAGCCGATAATGACAGCACCGCTGGCGGCAGCGAGGTCAACATCGGTTTCCGTAACCTCCCCAGGGGCGGCAAATAAGACGCGGATTTGGACTTCGTTTTGAGGCAGTTGCGACAAGGAGCTTTGGATGGCTTCTACTGAACCTTGCACATCCGCTTTGATGATTAAGTTCAGTTCTTTGAGTTCGCCTTGTTGTGCCTGTTCAGAAGCAGCGCTGAGGGTTACGCGACGAGAACTGGCTGCCCGTTGCAAGCGAGAGTTTCGCTCTTGTTCAGCACGCTCTTCTGCAATTTCACGGGCTTCTCGTTCATCTTCATAGACTTCAAATTCATCGCCGGCACCGGGAACATCATTTAAGCCCAACACTTCCACAGCAAAGGAGGGACTGGCTTGTTCTACCCGTTCGCCGCGATCATCGACCATGGCGCGGATTTTACCGAAGCAACTGCCGGCAACGATAACATTGCCGATATAGAGGGTGCCATTTTGGACAAGTAAGCGGGCAACGGGACCGCGAGCGCGATCGAGGTTGGCTTCAATCACGGTGCCTCGGGCCAAGCGATCGGGGTTTGCAGAGAGTTCTTCCAGTTCCGCAACCAGAATAATCATCTCCAGCAAGTCATCTAAATATTCGCCAGTAATGGCGCTAACCCCGACCATGGGCGTTTCGCCGCCCCATTCTTCGGGAATCAAGCCTTGTTCGGTCAGCTCTTGTTTAACGCGATCGGGCTGTGCCCCTTCTTTATCCATCTTGTTGATGGCGACCACAATGGGAACACCCGCTGCTTTGGCGTGACTAATGGCTTCTTGGGTTTGCGGTTGCACGCCATCATCCGCTGCCACAACTAGTACAGCAATATCGGTTACTTTAGCCCCTCGCGCCCGCATGGCGGTAAAGGCTTCGTGACCGGGAGTATCGAGGAAGACCACTTGTTTGGTTTCTCCTTCGTGATCCACATCCACATGGTAAGCCCCAGTATGTTGGGTAATACCGCCGGCTTCGCCTTCGGCCACTTTGGTTTTGCGAATGGAGTCCAGGAGACTGGTTTTCCCGTGATCCACGTGACCCATAATGGTCACCACTGGCGGACGAGGCTGGAGATTTTCCAAGTCTTCGGAATCCAGCATCTCGGTTTTTTCCGCCCCGGATTTTTGTTCTGGGATTTCTACTTCTACCCCTAAATCTTCGGCCACTAAGCGAGCCGTGTCTAACTCCAGGGTTTGGGTAATGTTGGCTTGAATCCCGCGATTCATGAAGAGGTTTTTAATGATTTCCGTTTCCGAAACCGCAAGCATTTCTGCCAGTTCCGGAACCGCTAATTCCTGACTAAGGGTAATTTTCTGAGGACGTTCTTTTTGGGATCCTTTGTCTTGACGTTGGCTGCGTTGTTGAGTGCCCTGTTGACTGCCGCCGCGGTTTTTCTTGGGTTTACTAGGCGCACTCTTGGTTTGAGGCGAGGATTTTTTCTGGAGAGATTCCGGTTTCGGCGGACGTTCCAAGGAGCGCAGCGCAATTGACTGCTCTTCCGTTGCTGTTTCTTCTTCTTCCTCGTTGTCAAAGACAAGATCTTCCTCATCCTCGTCCTCTTCAAGAACGGGCTTTGGACGACGTTTTTTGGCAGCTTTTCCTTCTTCTTCTTCTTCCCAACCTTTTTTCTTCTTATCGGCTGGGCGAGTCGGGGCTTCCGGCCGTTTCGAGCGCGATCGTTTCGGTTGCTCTACCAGGAATTGGCTATCATCGTCGCTACTACTTTCTTGTTCAGATTCTTGTTCGGATTTGCTCGTCTTCGCAACTGCTTCCTCTTCTTTAGACGGCGCCGATTTTCCAGAATCTGCACGTTTCGGTTTCTCCAGCATTTTGGGTTTTGCTGGTTTTTTCGCTGCCGGTTTTTCTTCGGTTTTCTCAGCAGCTTGACTCGGTGCTTTCTCACCGCTGGTTGCTTCAGATTCGGATTGAGGTTTGGATTTGGTTGGCGCCGACTTCAAAGTCGGTTTTTTAGGTTTGGGTTTTTCAACTTTTTTCCCTTCTGTTTTAGGTTGCTCAGAAGGTGAGGATTTCGGCTTTTTGGGCGTGGGGGGACCAATTAACTCACTTTTTTCCTGGGAGGGGGATTGTGCAGAACTGGTTTGATGCGTTTCGTCTGATTGCGGAGACACGGAAGGCGACTGGGGCGCCTCTGCTTTCGCTGCCGGTTGTTGTTCACTACTTGGTTTGGGTGCAGGTGAGGCGGGTTGTTCCGGTTTCAGCGATTCACTCGCGGTATCAGAAGAAGCTGATGATTCGGCCTCGGAAGAAGGCTTTTTCATTTGGGGTTTCGATTTCATGTCTTGATTGGCCTCTGTATTTTCCACAGGGCGGCGCGGTGGTGTTTTTAATTGTGGTGAATTGCCCCTTCCGGCTTGTTGATGACTCGCTTCTGATGCGTCTTCTGCCCGTTGTTTATTGTGTCGAACTTCTAAAATTTGTTGATTTTTTTTGCGGCTTTTGCCATTTTTGGCATTGGGTTTTCCTTTCCCGTTTTCTTGTGTTTTACTAACCCCCTCTTTTTGCACATTAGCTCGGATGCGCTCGGCATCTTCTTCTGGAATACTGCTACTATGAGTTTTAGCAGTAATATTCAGTTTATTGCAAATATCCAATACTTGTTTATTCTCCAGATTTAATTCTTTTGATAAATCGTAAATTCTCACCTTAGTCATCCACTATCCCCCGTCGTTGGTTGTGTTCAATTTGTTTAAAGCATAAGTCAAGGTACCTAATTCACAGTAGGTTTTATGGTTTATGATTACCAATATTGGTGTTTCATCAATGGCAATTGGCTTGATGAGGTATACTTAAGCGAAGGTTGCTTCTCCTAAATTTAGCCCTGAGTATCTTATTGTACCAACTCTTAAACGTTTTCTAGAATTCCGAGTCACCGGCTGGGGTTGGGACACTATTAGATTGCGAGTTTAGACGCTCCCAAAGCTGATCGTAAATTTCGGGAGGAACTTTGGCTTTTAAGGCTCGTCCTAAGCGATTTTTGTATTGTGCGGCTTTGAGACAACTGACACAGGGACAAATATAAGCCGAGCGTCCCATTCCCCGATCCAATTGTACCGTTTGCGAAGGGTGGACCCGCACAATCCGCCAAAATTCCTCTCGCGGAGCAATTCGGCGACAACTGATGCAACGTCGGTTATTTTTTTTCATGATCAAACCTTCCCTGGATCTGGTTTCAACAAGCTAAGCTGAAAGTATTTGCAGTTTTTACGAAACTTAATACTTTAAAGCTATGGCAGTCAATCAAGCAGTTTCCACTTCAGTTGCAGGCAATTATTGGCAATGGCGCGGACAAGAGATTTATTATGTAGAGGCAGGAAAAGCGACTGTGGCTCATGCCCCCCTATTATTAATTCATGGCTTTGGGGCTTCTACCGATCATTGGCGAAAAAATATCGCGGAACTGCAAAACCATTTTAAAGTTTATGCCATTGATTTACTCGGGTTTGGACGGTCTAGCAAACCTGATTGGGTTTATCAGGGTCAATTATGGGAAGAACAACTAGCAACGTTTATTCAGGAAGTTGTGGGTCAGCCTGCGGTTTTAGCTGGAAATTCCTTAGGGGGATATGCCGCGCTGTGTGTGGCTGGCAATCATCCGGAATTAGCGCAAGGGTTGGTATTGCTTAATAGTGCCGGGCCTTTTTCTAACCAAGAGCAATCGCCAAATATGCCGTCGCAACTGACGTTCAAGCAACGCTTGCAGAAGATGGTCCGCTCGATTTTATTACATCCTTGGAGCAGTTTCTTACTATTTCAATATCTTCGGCGAAAGTCAATGATTCGGCGCACTTTGAAACAAGTTTATTTAGATCAGAGTGCAGTGACCGAGCAATTGGTGGAGGATATCTATCGCCCCTCTTGCGATCGCGGGGCGGCGAAGGTGTTTGCGTCGGTGTTTAAGAGTCCCAGAGGCGACAAGGTGGATGTGTTATTGCAACGGCTGCAGGTGCCCTTGTTATTGCTTTGGGGAGAAGGGGATCCTTGGATGGATACGAAAGCGCGATCGCGCCAATTTCACCAACATTATTCCCAAATTTCGGAACAGTTTCTCCAGGCAGGACATTGCCCCCATGATGAAGTTCCCGAACAGGTCAATCAAATCATTAAAAACTGGGTTGTTTCCGTGGTTAATCACCAGTAATCATCACGATTGTACAGATTCAATAGCGATCTCAATTTAATTTTCTTGATGAGCATTTCTACAACCTCTCGCCCGAATCGGATTAAAACACAGCTGCGAGCTTTCATTAAAGATAAACTGTTTTTGGGCAATGACCCCACACCGGAATTAATTGCCATTGTTAGCGTTTATGTGGTGCGCGGCATTCTCAACTTAGCGCGTCTTGCCATTAGTTTTTTCCTGAAGGATGATTTAGGCTTAAGCCCGGCAGAAGTTTCGGCGTTAACGGGGGTAGCAGTGCTTCCTTGGGTCATTAAACCCTTATTTGGGTTTGTCTCCGATGGCTTTCCCGTATTTGGCTACCGGCGCCGCCCCTATTTAGTCTTTTCCGGTTTTTTAGGAACTGCCTCTTGGTTAGCCTTGGCAACGGTTGTGGATAATGCTTGGGCAGCCACTCTCGCCATTTTAATGAGTTCGGCTTCCATTGCCATTAGCGATGTGATTGTGGATTCGCAAGTGGTGGAACGGGCACGGGAGGAATCCTTAGCCAATGCCGGGTCGCTACAATCTTTAAGTTGGGGGGCGTCGGCACTGGGCGGTTTAATTACCGCTTATTTTAGCGGTTGGTTGCTGGAATTATTTGTTCCAAAAACGGTTTTTGCGATTACCTCAATTTTTCCCTTAGTGTTTTCCGGGGTGGCTTGGTTGATTGCTGAAGATCCAGTTCCTAAAAGCGATCGCGCCGAAGTTCTCAGTAATCTCAAAAGGCAAGGCAAACAGCTGTGGCAAGCCTTTACCCAAAAACGAATTTTATTGCCAACCATTTTTATTTTCCTATGGCAATCAACTCCCAGTTCCGATTCAGCAATTTTCTTTTTTATTACCAATGAATTGGGCTTTGAACCGGAATTTTTAGGACGAGTACGGTTAGTCAGCAGTTTTGCTTCACTAGCAGGGGTTTGGATTTTTCAACGCTTCTTAAAAACGATTCCCTTTCGGCAAGTTTTAGGGTGGAGTACCTTAATTTCTGCTGTTTTAGGAATGAGTGTTTTATTATTAGTCACTCATGCCAACCGAGCGTTAGGAATTGATGATTATTGGTTTAGTTTAGGGGATAATTTAATCTTAAATGTGGTGGGAGAAATTGCGTTTATGCCAGTCTTAGTGTTATCAGCGAGACTTTGTCCGCCTGGCATTGAAGCCACATTGTTTGCTTTACTAATGTCAATTTTTAATTTAGCCGGATTTCTCTCTCACGAATTAGGCGGTTTATTAACGTCATTATTAGGCGTAACGGAAAACAATTTTGATCGGCTTTGGTTGTTAGTTATTTTAACCAATGTTTCCACCTTGCTTCCCCTGCCGTTAATTAATTTTTTACCCGCCACTGATCCCAGAAATGAACAATAATTGATTTAACTGCCGGGTTGTTTGGGCGTCATTTGCATTTTCGGCATTTTGACAATGGTTTGATATAACTGTTCAGCCGTTTCCGTATTCGCTTCCGAGGTAAGGTGAATGGGATCAACAAAAGCCGGATTAGAGAGATCGGTATAACTATTATATAAATTCACACTTTTGACATTTTTGGGAAAAAGTTGTTCTAGTTCACGGTTGGCTTTTCCAATTTTTTCGGTGTAGGCTTGTTGAACTTGCTCAACATAGTTATTGCCTAATTCATTAATAATCTTTTGTTCTTGTGGGGGCAACTGATCTAAATTGCGCCCTAACTTGCGCCCCGTAATTTCCGGTTGAACAACGCTAATTAAAGGTACTCCTGCCCCAGCAGCAAGACGTACCATTTGTAGATGATTCTCACGATAGCGATCAATGCGTTTGTTTAATTCATTTAATTGTTGAGGGAGATACGCATCCAAGGGTTGATTCGGCTTGGGGTTAAGAACCAAGGTTTCTTGCGTGGTGGTAACCGGAGGCGTTGTCATGTATGACGTTGCCATTTGGAGTAAATCGCTTTTTTGCGTCCAATTTTGGAGCGGTTTCCCTAAATAATCCCGAAAATGTTTGGTGGCATTGGTGAGATAGGTATCAACAAGGGGAATATCAGCAAAGGATTCTTGACTGGGCAACATTAAGTCTTTGTAACCCCCCATCACAATAATTAAATCCGGATTATAGGGAAGAATCCTCATGGCTAATTGGGCGCGTTGATTGCCAGAGGCGTAACCGGGAATGGCGGCATTAATGACTTGATAGTTTCCTTCCTTTAACCGCGGTGTTTTTTGTAACTGTTTTTCCCGATCCGGTTTATAAAAGGAAAGAACCTCCGGTTGATATTGCTGGGGTTGATTTTGTTGTTTTTCTACCCGTTGATTAAGACGTTGTTCCAGTTTTTGCGCGATCGTATTTTGGTTGCTATCGCTGCGATAGCCAAAGGCAGCGGAACCTCCCAAAATAAACACACGCACTTCATTACTGGGTTTGGTTTTGGGAATGGAAACCCGTTCTCGCCATCCTTGTTGATTAATTTGCCAAAATTGACTCTGTTGATTGGGAACTAGTTGATATCCCAACACCGGATTGCGTTGAAGCTTTAACTTTCCCTGTTGGGGCAATCCCTGAATCGGTTGATTGTTGCTCAAAAACTGCAACTGATAGGCTTGAGAGAGGGGAGAGTTGTCTTGTTTGCGGGTTAAACGCTCAGGCTTGCCGGCAAAGCTGAAAAAGAGTCGAATGCCTATTTCTGAAATCCCCAATATCATTAATAGCAACAGCGGAAACCAAACCAGCATCCAGAAAAAAGAGAAGCGTTTGCGTTTTTGTTTTTGACCAAGATAGAGTTTTTGACGAGATTTAAACATAACCTAAAGCCCAAGTAATGAATTGTCCTTAATTTTGAGAAACGGCAGAAGCGGTTGGAGAAGACTGACGATTCTTAATCGATATGCCAATATAAACGATAGCTAGGATCGCGATCGCGCCAAATCCTAAAGGTTCAGGCAACCAAAAGACCACTTCAATTTGATTGTTTTCTCCAGGTTGTAAATACCATACCGTTTCTCCGCCCGTTTGTTTCACTAGGGAGGAATTCGCTGCCGGATCTGGGGCAATAATCTCCATTCCCCAAGGCGTATTTAAGCGAAATTCTAAATCTAACAGAGAATTTGCCCCCACAATTCGAGAATTATCCCCTTTAATGGTTCCTAGGGCGGTTAAATCGATATTGAGCTTTAAATGGGTGCGTTGAAACAGTACAAAATTATTCTGTTGCGCGGTCAGTTGTGAATCCAGTTGCACTAACTCACTGGGAGGTTGCGATCGCGTGTTAGGATTAAAGAAGCGATTAAACTTGGATTCCAGTTGTTCGGCATTGGCAAAGGGAATCGTTAATTCCATTTCTTGCGATGACAGTCGTTCGGTGTTTCCTCCCAACTGCCTAGCCCGTTTTTGCAAACTTCCTAACCAGTCTTCCACATCAGCTTGACTAAAACTGGTTAATTGTTCCCCTAACTGGATATGTTGAACAATTTTGCCTTGGTGCAACCCGGCAATATTAATGCCGACATCGTAGTTAACGCAACCGGTAAGGCAAATCGGAAGGAGAAGGAGAAATAGACGTTTCCACAAAAATTGAATCATGTCTCACTTGCCGCTGTGATTGTCTTGATTGAGGTAAGTATAGTTGCTAAGACCCCGTTCATAGTTTCTCAATAAACGCCGGGATTCGGCTAGGGAAATGAGATCTTTTTCCAGGGCTTGTTCTGTATGACGGCGCAAATTTTCTAATAAGCCTTCTTCCGAGTATTGGGTTTGTGCTAACACCTCGCTAATGGTATCACCCCGTACTAACTGTTCAATTTTATAGCCTTTGGGGTGAGTTTGAATATGCACGACATTGGTGTCGCCAAATAAGTTATGTAAGTTCCCCATAATTTCTTGATAAGCGCCGACTAAAAACATCCCTAAATAATAGGGCTGATCGGTTTGGAGGGGATGGAGTTCTAAAAAATCTTTTGGGCTTTGACCTTGGGGGTTAATAAATTGGCTGATTTTGCCGTCGCTATCACAGGTTAAATCCGCTAAAATGGCTCGTTTAGTTGGGGCTTCATTGAGGCGATGAATGGGCATAATGGGAAACAGTTGATCAATGGCCCAATGATCGGGGGTGGATTGAAAAACTGAGAGATTAATGTAGTAAATTGAGGTGAGAACTTTCGCTAATTCTTTAAGATCATCATTGATGGTTTCTTGATATTTAATAATCTCAAAAAGTTTGGCACAACAAGCCCAATATAGTTGTTCTGCCCTGGCTCGTTCTTGTAAACTTAAATAACTAAAATTGAATAAACTAATGGCTTCTTGTTTAAATTGAATGGCATCGTGATAGGGTTCTTGGTAATTATTTTCACTAATTAAAGCGTAGGTTTCCCAGAGATTGCGAATAATAATATGTTCTTCTTCTTCGACGACAGGGGGAGGCGTGACTGGCGGTTCACTGCTTCCTAAAACATCAAAAATGAGTACCCCTTGATGAGACGCGATCGCGCGGCCGCTTTCACTGACTAAAGTAGGCACGGGAATCTCGGCTTGGTCACAGGCTTCTTTTACTTCCGCAACAATATCATTGGCATAATTTTGCATATTGTAGTTTTTGGAAGCATTATTTTTCTTAGTTTTTGACCCATCATAATCAACCGCTAAGCCGCCGCCGACATCCAGGTATTTTAAGTTGCCTCCCATGCGGGTTAATTCCACATAAATTTGTGCCGCTTCGCGGATGGCTTCTTTAATCACACTAATGGAAGAAACTTGCGATCCAATGTGGAAATGGAGGAGTTGCAAACAGTCTAATTGGTTGCTTGATTTTAGGGTTTCCACTGCTTGTAAAATTTGCCAAATGGTTAAGCCAAACTTAGCGCGATCGCCGGTGGAACTTCCCCATCTTCCGGTTCCTTTTGTGCTTAATTGGGCGCGAACGCCAATGATTGGTTGAATCCCCAATTCTTGACCAATATTTTGGATTAATTCCAGTTCTTCTAATTGTTCCACCACAATAATCGTTTCATAGCCTAATCGCCGGGAAAGCAAAGCCGTTTCAATATAGTCTTGATCTTTATAACCATTACAAATCAGGAGCGATTTTTGGCCATCTTTTTGATTAAGTTGTAAGGGATTTAATGTTGCCAAAGCAATCATTAACTCCGGTTTGGAACCAACTTCTAATCCTAACTGGTGCCGTTTGCCGTACTCGACTAGCGATTCCACCAGATGACGATGTTGGTTGCATTTAATCGGAAAAACGCCGCGATAATTTCCCGGATAATTGTAGCGAGAAATAGCGCGATCAAAGCAGGCATATAATCGTTCCACGCGATCGGCTAAAATTTCAGGAAAGCGGATTAAAACCGGCAGTTCAATATTGCGTTTTCTGAGGGCTTCTACTAACTCGTATAAATCTAAAGATGTCCCGCGATCGCCCTGTGGCGAAACCGTAATATGTCCGGCACGATTAATGGAAAAATAGGGATCGCCCCACCCTTGAATTTGATAAGTTTGTTCACTGTCTTCAATCGTCCATTGAGTTTGAGAAGATTGATGATTGTTCGTTTCCTTCTCCCCCTCTAGGGAAGAAAAAGACTGGTATTGAATCGACATACTGGCTAAAAAAATTCATCACAGCAATTTCCTATCTTAGACCTTGCGACATCAAGGCACTACTCACTAAAGCATTTAATTAGCCAGCGATTGACTTCACCATCATCCTGATAACGACTTCTCGCAAGTGCTTCTTCCACGATCGCGATTTCTAAGGTTGGCAAAACTTGAGAGATGTCTCTGGTTCGACTGCCCCCATCAATCATTTCAAACGCGGTTACTTTCGCATTATTCGTATCAATAACCCAGTATTCCTTCACGCCTAAACGTTCGTAAAGCAATCTCTTTTGCCCTAAATCATCACTGAGAGTAGTGGAAGCAATTTCAATCACTAAGCTTGGCGGGGGATATTGATCTAAGTTAATGGGTTCATTACTCCGAGGCGGAAAGGCGTCACGATTGCCCAAATAAAAGGATGAATCCGGTTGCGCTTCTTGTTTTTGGGAGCGTCTGAGTGTAACATTGGTTAACTCTAATACTGAAATTTGGTTTAGGGTGGCAAACAAACTAATTAATCGTGCCACCACTGAATTGTCTCGGCTGTGATTAATCCCCAGAGGCGTCATTTCCAACTTCATGCAACCGTGGTCGAAATAAAACCGACCCTTTTCATATTCCGGTTGTTGGGCGAGTTGACAGAACCCTTGCCAACTTATGGGTTGCCAAGTTTCGGTTATCGGCTTGGCGGTTGCATCGGCCATAACAAATCTTTTAACCCGATCCCATCAAGTTATATCCATTTTAGAGCAAGGCGGGGCGCGATCGCGCTTTCCCAATTAGGCAATGGAACGCAAGAAACCGAACAGTCAATGATTTTCGCAAACCCTGCTGTTGCCCCTTCCGCTTGGCCGCGCGCGATCAACCTCTGCAAAGTCTTGTTTTAAAACTTCTATCTTGTCACCGTACCGTTTTCTCGCTTGTTCTTCGGTTAACCCCACACGGGCTAATTCCGGTTCAGTAAACGTTGCCCAAGGAATGACGCGATAGTCTGCTTTTGCTGAGGGAACAAAAAAATCACTTCTACCCCTAAACTTTCAAAGCGTTCTGGGCAATCATGGAGTTGGATGGTACTAATGACTTTTAGGAAGAGGATATAAGTAAGGCTCGGAGCGAAGGTGAGGACGTAATTCTGGGGTCTCCCCAGAATGTAAGACGCACTCAAGAAAGGCTCATTGAGGGTAAAGATATTGGGGATGGAGATGTTTCTTCATCTAGAATCTCCCTATGAGAATCCTCTTCCTTCAAGGAAGAGGAGCTTCAATGATATAACTTTAGAATTTAACTATGTCTTCTCATTTTTCTGCTAGTATTTTATTACAACAAGCTGCTTCTTTATTGCTATATCAGTCGGTGTTAGCTGATGAAGCGGGACAAGCTTTTCTCGATTTATTGCAAAAACTCAATGGACAAGAAAATTGCACCACTTGTTTAAGGGCTTACAGCAATTGGTTTAATGCCCTTGCCCATTGCAATCAAAGTTGGCAAGATTACCTGGTTTCCAAAATTCTCTACGATGAAAATCCCTTTTCTCGACAAGTACAGTCTGTTTCCTTAGATTCTTTACCTTCTTCCCTAGTGAACGCAGCGAAAGCGGATCTCAGTGCGCTACAAACATTGTACAACTGCGACAGCGAAACCGTTAGTCATTGGATACAAACAGCTTGCCAGTTGCCTTATCCGCCTGTGGCTTGGAAAAACAGTCAGCAACGAGATAATTTCCTCCATAACAGTCAAGATTGGTCATCTGTGTTGCCCCAACTTGCCCAGCATTACCAAAACAATGGCTGTGGCATCTTCGGACAATATGCAGCGTTTACTTGGCAAAATAAACAGTTAGTGGGAATTGCTCATCCGGATCCGACGCAAATTAGCGAAATTGTCGGCTATGACTGGCAAAAAGAAACGCTGATTCAAAATACGGAGTTTCTTTTAAATGGCTATGCTGCCCTGAATGTTTTATTGTATGGCAGTCGGGGGTCGGGTAAATCTTCTCTGGTGAAGGGATTGCTCAATCAATATGCCACCCAAGGATTAAGATTGGTGGAAGTTCCCAAGTCCCAATTGCAAGATTTGCCTTTAATTTTAGAACAATTGCGGGAGGTTCCCCAGAAGTTTATTATTTTTGTTGATGATCTTTCCTTTGAGGAAGATGATGATGCGTTTAAAGCGTTGAAGGTCGTCTTAGAAGGAAGCGTGACAGCTAAGGCGAAAAATGTCGTAGTGTACGCCACCTCCAATCGTCGCCATTTAGTTCGGGAATTTTTTGAAGATCGCCCGCGTCCTCGGGATCAAGATGAAGTCCATGCTTGGGATACCATGCAAGAAAAGTTATCCTTCAGCGATCGCTTTGGGTTAACCCTAACCTTTGAACCGCCCAATCAAGATACTTACTTAAATATTGTCCATCATCTTGCTCAAGTGGAACAAATTCCCCTTTCTACAGAAGAATTGGACTTTCGCGCTAAGCAATGGGCAACCCGTCATAATGGTCGCTCTGGACGCAGTGCTAGGCAGTTTATTGATTTTTTACAAGGGGAGTTGGGAATCAAGTGAATGTTGGTTTTAGTAATCACAGGGATTAGAATAATGACCTGTCAAAGAATGTTTCAGGCTAGTCGTCACTCCAAACAAGACATAATTGATTGAGGTAGAAGCGTGAAAATTTTTAAGCTCGTTTTGGCAACATTCTTATTATTGTCTTTGTCAAGTTGTCGCAGCCAAACGCAACTCTATCGCTTGAATGATGTTACGGAAAATCAACAAATTCTGCTGAGAAAAAAGTCCATTGCCAAACCCAGTTACGGATTATTGATTATGGCGCAAGGATACTTGGAGGGACAAGCTAGAATTGCCTTATTGCGAAATGGAAATGTTTATCAAACGGAAGTTATTTCTGGCAATGTCAAATTTCAATGGCGAGAGAAGTGGCAGGATCATCGAGCGATTATTCGTTACCAACCAAGTTCTGTAACCGATGGAAACTTAAGAGTAAGTGTGACGTTTCTCGATTAGCTAGCATGGGTTAAGCATGGGAATGGATTTAAACTCATTGCGCGATCGCGTTAGTTGATGGATTTCATCAGTTTATACAATTTAACTTTACTAGGGGTTAATCAGAATTTTAATTAGCCAATTCACTAACCACATTAATAGCAAATAAATAATCATTGCAAATATAATGTTGATATCGAAAACATTGGCACCATTATTGAAACTCATTGTGTCAAATAAATTAGAAAAGGGAATAGCAAACGGTTTTGATAGTCCATAAATAAAACTGGAAAAGATATTCTCGCGATTAGCACCAGTTACCATTAGTAAAAATCGTAACCCTAATAAAATCTCTAAAGCCGTCACTAAATAAGAGACACCCTGAGTTGCTTTTCGAGAAATTACGAATTTCCGCGCTTTGGCAGCCTTTCTTTCTTCACGCAGCAACCGTTCTGCCTCTTCTTCTTCTTCCGGAGTAGGTGCTAAATAACGACGATCGCGACGATGCTCATAAGGAGGATTATCAGAAGGTTGGTAAATTTCATTAGTCTCTTCTTGACTTTCCGAATTATAGACAGGATCTGGTTTATTCAGATAATGTTGTTCTTTGTCCTCTTGGGGATCATTGGAATAAGTCATAACGATAGATAGATGATGGATTTTTGATGTTTATTCTCGGTAAAAATCAAATTGTATTTTCTGTGTTAAATTCTGATTAGAATCCAAGTTGAATTAGAAAAAGCAAATATCCTAAGAAATGATGAAATTCCAATCAGATCGTATTCATTGAATCATCATCCCCTAGTGTGAAACCCAAACTAATTGCATAAATCTTCCTTTGTCATTGATAATAGCAGATAGGATAGTTAAGAAGTAACAAATCGCACCATAATTTAAACAATGTCAATTCTGAGACTAGAGAGAATTAGTAAAACCTATCCCACTGGAGAAGTCCTGAAGGACGTTAACTGGGAAGTTAAAGCAGGAGAACGCATTGGACTTGTGGGGGTTAATGGGGCAGGAAAAACCACCCAACTCAAAATTCTGATGGGTGAGACAGAACCCAGTACCGGTGAAGTTATTTGCGCTTCTGATTTAAAGATCACTTGTTTGAGTCAAGAGTTTGACGTTGATCCAAATCTAACGGTTCGGCAAGAAATGTGGCGCGTCTTCGAAAAAGCCAATCAGGTGCAACAGAACCTAGAAAAAATCCAAAAACAAATGGAAACGGCAGAACCGGAAGAACTGGATCAATTAATTCGTAAACTAGATCGCTATCAACAAGAATTTGAAGCGCAAGATGGTTATCAACTGGATACCAAAATTAGTCGTTTATTGCCGGAATTAGGATTTTTACCGGAAGACGCCGATCGCGCCGTTGCGAATTATAGTGGCGGTTGGCAAATGCGGATCTGCTTGGGAAAAGTCATGTTGCAAGATCCAGATGTTCTATTATTGGACGAGCCGACAAACCATCTGGATTTAGAAACCATCGAATGGTTGGAAAACTATCTCAAAAATCTGAATACCCCGATGGTAATTGTCTCTCACGATCGCGAATTTTTAGACCGCTTATGTACCCAGATCGTCGAAACTGAGCATGGGGTTTCTACAACGTATCTAGGAAATTACTCCAGTTACTTGGAACAAAAAGAAATTAATCGGCAGGCCCAACAAAGTGCTTACGAACGTCAACAGAAAGAAATTGCCAAGCAACAAGAATTTATTGAAAAATTCCGAGCAAGTGCTACGCGTGGCACCCAAGCAAAAAGTCGGGAAAAACAACTGGAGAAAATGGAAGAAGTGGAAGCTCCCGATGCGAAAGTAAAAACCCTTAAATTCCGATTTCCCACGGCCCCTCGTAGTGGCAAAGAAGTAGTAAACATCGAAGACTTGACCCATACCTTTGATGACAAGGTATTGTTTTTGGGTGCCAACTTATTAGTGGAACGAGGCGATCGCGTGGCATTTTTAGGCCCTAATGGTTCTGGCAAATCAACAATTCTGCGATTAATTATGGGTCTCGAAACTCCCACCGAAGGAACTGTAAAACTCGGCGATCATAATGTTATTCCTGGCTATTTTGAACAAAATCAAGCCGAAGCCTTAGACTTTTCCTTAACCGTAGAAGAGACCATTCAAAAAGCGGTGCCTGATTGGAAATATGAAGATATTCGCGCCTTACTCGGCAAGTTCCTCTTTAGTGGGGAAACTGTGAAGAAAAAAGTTGCCACCCTCAGCGGTGGGGAAAAAGCGAGACTGGCACTTGCGAAAATGCTTCTGCAACCCGTGAATTTATTAATTCTGGATGAGCCGACCAATCATTTAGATATTCCGGCTAAAGAAACCATTGAATCAGCCCTGCAAAACTATGATGGTTCCGCTTTAATTGTGTCTCACGACCGCTATTTTATTTCGCAAGTAGCAACAAAAATTGTGGAAATTCGTGACGGGGAATTAGTAGTTTATGATGGCGACTATCACTATTATCAACAAAAGAAAGAAGAAGAAGCCCAAGCTGCTCGAATAGCTAAAGAACAAGCCAAAGCAGAAGCCAAACGCCAAGCCAAAAAGGAGAAACAAAAACAAAAAGAAAAAGAACGCAAAGCGAAGAAAAAGAATAAGTCAAAATCGCATTCATAATTCTTAATGTTTGACGAATTGCCGAGGTTTCAGGGAGAAGGGTTGTGCTGCTAACTTTTTTGTGATAAGCTGTTTTCTAGACAATGGGAAATAGTGCCAATTTTCAGTAAAGAGTCCTTGAAAGCCAGGAAAACTGGGGAAAATCCTCCCTCAGCCTATCCCCCCTCCCCCCATTGACAAAGGTGAGGCAACGCATGAATTTCTGTTAAGAAAATAGTCCTTTTGAGATCACAAATTTTGACAAAAATTGGAAAATATGGTAAGCAAAAAATTACCATTTTTCTAAATTTCGTTGTGGCGGCGTTTGCCAGTCATCGCCCTGCTGGTTATAGTCATACGCTTCTTCTGTTTCCTCCTCACTGTATTCTTCCTCTTCATTCATTAACGGTTCCACGACTTTCTCAATGGCCTCCCCAATAAAGGATTTCACAAATTCATCGCGACGGTTTAACTGGAACTGACGTTTTACCACTTCCGTCATGCCGCCATCTCCCCAATCTTGGTCTTGCCGGAAATACTCAATGAAACTTTTGCCAGCAATGCGGGTTAAATAGGCAGCACTCACCCCTTGAACCGCTTTGCCTACTACATACGTGGCAACCGTAAACTGTAATGCCGTGGAAACAATTTCCACCACCCCTTTCACGACGCCTAAACTAACCAATGTTCTGCCCACGGACAAGGCTAACTCCCGTCCCCGATCAAAATTAATTTCGCACCCATAGACTCTGCCAATTTCCACCACCATTTGGGTATTGACAGCAGCAGTTCCCAACATATCCACCACGGGTAGCGGTGTTACCGCAATGACGCCAGCCCCAACCCATTGATACCGTTCAATAATTTTATCCGCTTGACGACGACGTTGTTGGTCAATGAGACGACGGGCTTCTTCTCCCAGGCGTTGGGATTGCAGTAAGATATTATCGGCAATTAAGTCTGCTCCTTCGGCACGCAATACCGCAGCCAACCGTTTAATTAAGGGCATAATATCCGGTTCCGGTTGCACCGTATCCCCATTGTCGGTATGAAAGGGAGCGGGATTGGCAGCGACGGCAATGACATCATGCGCTGCAATATAATTTTGGGTGCGCGATCGCAGTTGTTCTAGAATCGTCGCTTGATCGTCTTCTGTGTAGAGATCGGTTTTATTAAACACCAACAGCGATCGTTTGCCAATTTCAGCAAGCACCGATAACGGTTCATACTCGGACTGGCGTAAATCGTTATCAACCAGAAACAGTAACAAATCCGCTTCGGTGGCTAACTCCCGCGCTAACTTTTCCCGTTCCGTTCCCAGGACACCTGCTTCTAAAATGCCTGGCGTATCGGTAACCAAAATTTGCTGTTCTAACCCCGGCAGTTGCAAGCGATAGGTTTCTCCTGCCTGGGTTGTGCCCATGGGGGCGCTTACTTCTCCAACAACCCGTCCCATTAAGGCATTAACCAGCGAGGTTTTGCCAGCGGAAACAGTACCAAAAATAACAACCTGAAATGCTTCCCGATTAAAGTTCGCTTCCAGGGCCTGGGATTTTTCTAATAGTGCCTGTTGGGCGACTTCATCTTGAATTTGCTCTACTTGTTGCCGTACAGCTTTTAAATTCGCTTGCGCCGCTTCATTTTTTTCTTCTGGGGCTCGGACATTGGGATAAGATTTTTTCTTTTTTTTCTTCCCTTTAGACTTGAATCCTCCCTGAAAATAGTAAATAACAAAACCAATGATCAGGACAATTAGCCCCATCAACAACAAGAGCAATAAATTGGCTAAAATCGGAGCAGTAAAGGCAATCTGGATATAAAGTTGATAAATGGCACTCACTAACCAAATCATCAGTGCCAATACCACACTGATGGTTAAAACTAAGAGTAGCAAACGCGGTGAGGGCATAAAGTTTGGGAATTAAGAATGGGCGATTGGTTTGATCATGGCGCTAAAACGTGAGTTAACGTTTTATATTGAAGTGGTTTCAGGCAGAATTGATGTCATTAATGCCATCAAAGCTATCAACCCTACCGTATTTTTATTGTATGGGGTTTGGCTATGTTCTTATCAACCAACCTGACTAGCAACAATCTTTTGTTAAGATTAGGAACTATAAGATAGGGTCCATGCGCTGAAAATCGCGATCGACTTCATACCAGAGAGAGCGATTTTGCGGATCAGTACTTAAGGCTTTTTTGAGAAATGTGGTTGCGAGATCAAAGTTCCCTTCATTAACTAATTGCCGCCCCCGTTGTTGATAGGTAATGGCTTGCCATTGCCGGACTTCCGAATCATTGGGAAAGCGTTTCGCCAGACTTTCGACTAAGGTTGTAGCGCGAGCAAATTGTCGTTGTTGCAATAAATCTTGCAATTGATAATAGGCATCCCACTTGACTTGTCTATCTAACTCTGGAGAAGCAGAAGACTGAGGAGAAGTTCCCTGTTGCTTACCTTGGGTTTCGGTTTTTGGCGTTTTTTGTGAAGCCGATGGTTGTGACGTCGAAGTAGAATTAGACTGAGTCGATGTTTTTTGTTTGGAAACGCGTTCTAACAGATACTTATACGCCTCTGTTACCTCAATAAATTTCGTGTGGGCTTGTTCTCGGTTATTGGGGTTGACATCAGGATGATACCGTCTGGCTAGGCGACGATAAGACGTTTTAATCTCATCAATTCCAGCATCAGGGGTTAATTCTAATAATCGATAACATTCAGCCAGTTCCATTGATCACTTCCGGGAAAAAACGTACTCCTCAATTGCTTACTATAGCTAGAAACGCCACGAAACTCAACTGAGGCTCATGCAACAAAATGATTGGCTTTCGGTAATTCCTCTGAAAGTCCGTAGAAAACTTATGAATTACTCTCGCAGAAAAGGTTTGATAATATTGAATTGTTCCATGTTCAGTGTAGAAGGAGGGAAAAATCATGTCGGATCTCAATCGAGGCATTATGAAGTTTAATGGGGCAGATAAGCCTGTTGTCATTGCCGTTTCTTCTGTCATTGTTCTCGGCGCGATCGCGGCTTTAATTGTTTGGGCGTTACAAGTGGCTTATGCCGTGGAATAAAATAATTTAATTGCTATCCGAATCGTTTCTACTATGAACATTGAGTAGAACAACCAGTTTCGAAATTTCGGCCCCAACAACCTCCAGCGCCATATCATTGCCTCTATGAATGTTTAGTTTTCTATTTTTTAATCCTCTGTGTTCTTTGTGTCTTTGTGGTTAGTTTCTTACCTTAAAATTTAAATGGAATTACTATTAAAATATTTCACTGAGGGAGAGGTTCTTTCATCAAAATCAATTGAAAACCAAACAACGACATATCAAGTATTCTAACCCGAATTTGATGCTCACTAATGAGTCATTAAAAAACGCACCTGATATTCAACCAGGTGCGCTGTTTTGTTTAAACCGAAACGAGATTGAGATTATTTAACACTGGTCAGTGTCTTTTCTTGTTCCGAGGCTTCAGGATTCGCCACTGCGGTTTCCGCTTCTGATGGGGGAACAATTTGCCAGAACTTGGGAAGATAAGTTTCCCAATTATCTAAAATCATTTGCGCTTTCTTGCTACCGGTGCGCTGGGCATGGGTTTCAATTAATTGTTTTAATTGTGCTTCCCCGTCTTTGGTGGCAATGCGCTGATAGCTAACAATTTCCGTGTTGACTTTAACCGGGAAGTTGTCTTCTTCGTCTAAGAAGTAGGCAATACCGCCAGTCATACCAGCGCCGACGTTGCGCCCAGTTTTGCCTAAGACAACCACAACACCGCCAGTCATGTATTCACAGCAATGGTCGCCTGCGCCCATGATGACCGCGTAGCCAAAGGAATTGCGCACAGCGAAGCGTTCGCCAGCTTGACCATTGGCATAAAGGTAGCCGCCGGTTGCCCCATACAAGCAGGTGTTACCAATAATGGCATTATCTTCAGGAACATAATTGGCTTCTTGGGGTGGCACAATCACAATTTCGCCACCGTGCATGCCTTTGCCGACATAGTCATTGGCTTCCCCGGTTAAACTCAGGTTCATGCCTGGGAGATTAAAGGCGCCAAAGCTTTGTCCTGCACCGCCTTGGAACTGGAAATTCAGTTGCCCTTTAAAGCCAGTGTCACCATATTGTTTAGCAATGTGACCCGCAATTCTGGCGCCAACTGCGCGATCAGTGTTTGCAATTTTCAGGGGCTTGGTGAGGTAACGGTGATTTTGAATCGCGTCCGCAATTTCTGGGTCGTTTAACAAGTCATCATCGAGAACCGGCCCATTGCTGTGGACTTCTTCATGTTGCAACCAATCGCGATTTTCCCGCACATCAGGCAGATTAGTTAGACAATCTAAGTTAAGGGAGTCGGTTTTGGTTAAATTGACATTGTCACGGGGGGTCAGCAAGTCAGAACGACCAATGACTTCATCCAGGCGACGATAGCCTAACCGGGCTAACAACATCCGGACTTCTTCCGCAACGAAATAGAAGAAGTTAACCACGTGACCCGGTGTGCCGCTAAAGCGTTGCCGCAGTTTCTCTTGCTGGGTGGCAACCCCAACCGGGCAGTTATTGGTGTGGCAAATGCGCGCCATAATACAGCCTTCAGCAATCATGGAAACGGAACCAAAGCCGTATTCTTCAGCGCCCATTAAGGCCCCCATGACAACATCCCAGCCGGTTTTGAAACCGCCGTCAGCACGGAGAGTGACGCGATCGCGCAGTTCGTTTTCCAATAAGGTGCGATGGACTTCCGTGACGCCCAATTCCCAAGGGGTTCCCGCATGTTTAATGGAGGATAAGGGAGAGGCGCCAGTGCCGCCATCATGCCCGGAGACTTGAATCACATCGGCATTGGCTTTGGCCACCCCAGCAGCAATGGTACCGATGCCCACTTCAGCAACTAATTTCACCGACACCTTGCCTTTGGGATGAATTTGGTGCAGGTCAAAAATAAGCTGCGCTAAGTCTTCAATGGAATAAATATCATGGTGGGGCGGTGGTGAAATTAGCGGAACGCCGGGCTTAGACCGCCGCAACATGGCAATATACGGGCTGACTTTTTTCCCAGGCAGTTGTCCCCCTTCACCGGGTTTTGCCCCTTGGGCGACCTTAATTTCAATTTGTTCGCCGCTCATCAGGTATTCTGGAGTAACCCCAAACCGCCCGGATGCAACCTGTTTAATGGCTGAACTAGCAGTGTCGCCATTTTTCAACCCTTTGAGATGGGGGAAGGTTTCGGAATTGCCTTCTTCGTCCACATCATCCATGACAATGAAGCGGGTGGGGTCTTCCCCGCCTTCCCCGGAATTGGATTTCCCGCCAATGCGGTTCATGGCAATCGCCAACGTTTCATGGGCTTCCCGCGATAATGCCCCTAACGACATTGCCCCGGTACAGAAGCGTTTGACGATGTTTTCCACCGGTTCCACTTCTTCAATGGGAATGGAAGCGCGATCGCTTTGGAAGTCTAATAAGTCTCGCAGCGCTGTTGGCGGGCGTTCTTCCAAATACTGTTTATAAACATCATAGTGGTCATAGTCTTTGCCAGCCACTGCTTGATGCAAAGCCTTCGCCATATCGGGGCTATTCATATGATATTCCCCACGGGGACGATAGTTAATGAAGCCGTAGTTCTCCAGCTTCTTGCCTTGTAATTCTGGGAAAGCCCGATGATGGAAATTAATGACTTCTTGGGCTAATTCTTGCAGGTTTAAGCCGCCAACGCGAGAGGTAGTGCCAGCAAAGGCTAAGTCAATAACTTCCGGTCCTAAGCCAATGGCTTCAAAAATTTGCGCCCCGTTGTAACTGGATAACAGGGAAATGCCCATCTTGGAGAGAATCTTCAGTAAGCCCATTTCAACGGCATGGCGATACTGTTCTTGGGCTTGCCCACAAGAAATTTTCTCTAATCGCCCTTTTTCCATCATTTTTTGGGTCTTACTATCCGCCCACCATTGACGGATGGTTTCTAGGGTTAAATAAGGACAGACTGCAGAAGCGCCATAGCCGATTAAACAAGCAAAATGATGGGTACTCCAGCATTGGGCCGTATCGACTACCAAGGAGGCTTTCATTCTGAGTCCTTGGCGAATGAGATGATGGTGAACTGTGCCCACAGCTAACAGTGGCGGAATGTAGCTTTCATTTTCATTAATACCATCATCAGCACGGTCCGATAGCACTAAAATTTTACTACCCGCTTTGACCGCTTCTTCTGCTTCAGTTTGTAAGCGTTTTAGGGCATTCTCTAAGCCTTGGGGGCCATCGGCAACGGAAAACAGGGTGGAAAGTTCAGTACTGGCAAACCCAGAATTTTTCACTGCGTCTAACTCCCCAACATTGAGAACGGGGGTTTTGATCTGCAACATTTGGGCTTGTTCAGGCGTGGCTTCCAACAAGTTTCCCCGTTCCCCAAGTGACATTTGCAACGACATCACGAGACTTTCTCGCAAGGGGTCAATGGCAGGGTTCGTAACCTGGGCAAAGCGTTGCTTAAAGTAATCGAACAGCAAGCGCGGTTTATCCGACAGCGCTGCTAATGGAATATCATCCCCCATGCAAAAGACAGCTTCTTTCCCCTGGGTTGCCATCGGCTGGATAATCATTTCCACATCTTCTGCCGTGTATCCAAAGGCCGATTGTTTGCGCAACACATCGGTACTGTCCATTTGGGGAGAATCCGGGAAGCTTTGCAATTTCACGGTTTTCCGGCCTTGCCGCAACCATTCCCCATAGGGATATTGTTGGGCCACTTGTTGTTTAATGTCCCAATTTTTTAGAATTTGCTGGTGTTCTAAGTCCACCGCAAACATTTGTCCGGGACCTAAGCGGCCTTTTTCTACAATTTTAGTTTCGGAAATCGGGAGTACCCCTGCTTCCGACCCAACAAAAACATACCCATCATTGGTGATACAGTAGCGAGCAGGCCGCAACCCATTCCGGTCTAAGTTAGCGCCAACCGTTTTGCCATCGCTAAAGACAATGAGCGCCGGTCCATCCCAGGGTTCCTGAATGCTGCTATAGTATTCGTAGAAATCAACAATTTCTTGATGGTCGGCTAAGTCCGGCTGATCTTGGTATGCTTCTGGAATAAGGATCATTAGTGCTTCCATGGGACTGCGCCCAGCTTGCACTAAAAGCTCCATGGCATTATCCAAGTTTGCCGAGTCACTTTTATCTTGGCTGACAAAGGGAATCGCATCTAATTCTTCCCGTGTCCAATGGGGAGCGGCTAAATCCGCTTTTCGCGCTTCCATCCAGTTAATATTGCCCAAGAGGGTATTAATTTCCCCGTTATGCCCCAGCAATCGCATGGGTTGGGCTAAGCGCCATTTGGGCATGGTATTGGTACTGAAGCGCCGGTGATAAATGGCAAAGGGACTGGTAAAGTCTGGATTTTGAAAATCTTGGTAAAATTCTCCTAAAACCACTGAGCGTACCATGCCTTTGTAAACAATGGTACGGTTGGAGAATGAGCAAACATAAAATTGCTCGGGATGATCAATTGCGCCGGAAGAAACAACTTCTCGGTTAATTTCGGCACTGGTAATATAAAGGGTTTTTTCTAATTCATCCCCTTGTTCGCTGGGTGAAGTTAGGATAACTTGTTCCACTCGGGGCTGGTTTTCTTTGGCTTTTTCTCCTAAAACTTCCGGTTTCGTTGGAACCGGACGCCAGCCTAACAGTTCTAAATTCCTTTGCTTTAGAATTTTTTCAACACAAGCTCTTACCTTTGCGGCTGCTTGTTCTTCCAAGGGCAAAAATAACATTCCCACTGCCAAATGTTCACGAGAGGGAACGGTCAGATTATTTTCTTGTAACCAATTCTCGAACAATTGCCAGGGAATGGCGCTCATAATGCCTGCCCCATCACCGGAGTCACGGTCAGCACTGCATGCTCCCCGGTGTTCTAAGCAACCAAGGGCACTAATGGCTTGTTGGACTAACTCATGGCTAGCATTACCCTGTTGCGAGGCGATAAAACCAACACCACAAGCATCTCGTTCTTCCACTAGCCAAGGTTGTCCTTGGTAAGGGGCGGCATTATTTAAGGGTTGTTTTTGCTGCATACTATTGTCATTCATGTTTAAGTTTGATTTCGATTGGCAATCACGTTAGTTCAGCAGTCATTCCACCGTTGCAATTGATGATTAAATTGGTGAAGATTTAAAGAATAGCAGTTATTGCCAAATTTGTTCTTTATTTACGGCACGGTTACGCCTGTGGGTGGAACGTGCTTGTTGCTCAACTTTAAAACATCTTGTTAGGTTAATCTAGTATAGTAGGTTCCTCTATCTTAAACAGTGTATCCAGAAACGTTCAAGAAACGGGAAAAAAATTTCTGCCATGACTTGACAATTTTGGAATGAAGATGAAAAAATTAATATTTGGGTTATTAACATAATACAGTGAGCGGAACTGGCGGAATTGGTAGACGCGCTAGATTCAGGTTCTAGTGTTCGCAAGAACTTCCGGGTTCAAGTCCCGGGTTCCGCATTTTTCAGAGAGCCGGTGCAGAAATGATGACATTTTACCTGGGGATTGATTTTGGGACATCAGGGGCAAGAGCAGTGGTGATTGATGAAGATCAAACCATTCAAGCCCAAGAAGAATGTCCCTTTACGGCACAGGAGAATTGGATTCAACAATGGCGTGAGGCCCTATTTTTTCTGCTCAATGAAATTCCGGTGACAGTTAAGCAGGACGTGGGTCGGATTGCGATTAATGGCACCTCTTCCACTGTCTTACGTTGCGATCGCGCTGGGGTTCCCCGATCTCCGCCGCTGTTATATCGCGATCGCGCTCCTCAATCAATTTTAAACCAAATTCAGCAAATTGCCCCGGCAGACCATGTGGTGCAAAGTGCGTCTTCCAGCTTAGCCAAGTTGCTGTACTGGCAACAGCAAGAGGGAATTTCCCAGAATGAATCTTTTCTCCACCAAGCAGACTGGTTAGGATTTTTATTGCATGGCCATTTAGGGATTAGCGATTATCACAATGCGTTGAAATTGGGGTATGATGTGAAGCATCTGTGTTATCCGCAGTGGCTAAAAGACTTAGACAGTTTCCCGATTCTGCCAAAAGTCCTTCCCCCGGGAACAGCAGTCGGTTCAGTAACGTCTGAAATTGCCAAACAATTTAGTTTCCCCCCTGATTGTCAAGTGTGTACTGGCACCACCGATAGCATTGCTGCTTTTATGGCGAGTGGGGCAAGGCAACCGGGAGAAGCTGTCACTTCCCTGGGTTCCACCTTAGTTTTAAAACTTCTTAGTGAAACGCCCGTGCAAGCAACCCAATACGGCGTTTATAGTCATCGTTTCGGCAACTTCTGGTTAACCGGCGGTGCCTCTAATACCGGTGGGGCAGTCTTACAACAATTTTTCAGCGAGAAACAGTTACAAGACCTATCAGCGCAAATTAATCCCGCGCAACCGACTTCCTTACACTATTATCCCTTAACAGAACCTGGTGAACGTTTTCCTATCAATGATCCGAACTTATCGCCAAAACTGACGCCTCGTCCGGAAGATCATGTTACTTTTTTGCAGGGCTTATTAGAAAGTATGGCGCGTATTGAAGCCCAAGGGTATGAAAAATTGCAGGAGTTGGGGGCAACGCCTTTATCTCGGGTTTACACCGCAGGAGGCGGGGCAAAAAATGAAACTTGGCAAACCATTCGGGAACAATATTTAAAAGTTTCAGTGCAGCCTTCTCCCAATACTGATGCGGCTTACGGAAGCGCATTGTTAGCCCAAGGCGATAGCTAGTTTGAGGCAGCCGAACGAGAACGGTTGGGAATCAGAAAAGTTTTTACTTGCCCGTTGGGAGAAAAGACGACCCGAATTTTTTGCTGGTTGTCACTGGTGGAAGGAGAAACAAAGGGTTGATTTTTGGGAGGAAACGGAAGAGTTTGCAGATGGTTTTGCGCAGCATTACCCAACGGAACAATGTTTTGCAGTGACCCCTTGTTATCAATAATCAGTTGATATTCTAAATATTGGGTTAACTGCTTGGAAGGCTTCCATTGTTGTTGGAAATAGCGTCTGACTTCTGCAACTTGCGGAGATTGGTTCAATGAAGTGTCTGGTTGCGAAGGGGGAGTTAAGTTAGGTTGCGATTGAGAGGGGAAAGAAGGAAAGTCTGGAACGTTTAGCGGGGGAGGATTATTATTGGGTGGCGTTGGTTTCAAGTTGTTTTTCTTGCCCAGGAGTGATTTACTCGCCATTAAATCAGAAGAAGGAGTTTCTACAGAAGTCGGAGGAGAAAGTTTATCCAGGGTTTTTAGGGAATCAGACAGTTGAAGATTGAGTTTTTTAGAGATTTGAGGAGGGGAGGGAGAAGGATTGGTTTCGGTGGAAGATGGGGAAGAGGGAGGATTGGGCAGCAACGACTCTGTTACTGCACTGGCAGTGTCGGTTGATGGGGAAGCATTCCATTTTAATCGGGTTATGATGCCGCCAATAATGAGTAAGAGAAACAGCGAGAAGATTCCCCAGAAACGTCGTTGATTGCGAACAATAAATCGATTATTATTGGCAAGGTCAGCTTGATATTGATCGAGAATTTTATTTAAATCGGAAAGTTGTTGCCAACTGAGGTGAGTCGTTGTCGATTGGTCTTGATTAGGAAGGGTAATGGGATAAAGCGGTTGGTTGGCTTGTTGCGGCGTAGCTGGTTGGCTAAGAGAAGGCAGTTGTTTTTTTACTGTGTTGATGAGTTCAGTGAGCTGGGCGCGATCGCTGTTTAGTTTAACAGAAGATTCATTCGTGGAATCTAAATTTTCGATCAATAAACAAAAGCGATTATTGGCGAAAATTTCTAATGTACAATAAGGCAACTCATAGCACTTAATAACCTGAGAATGAAACATTGTCGGATCTCACTCTTGCTTAGGAAGAACATCTTGTAACAGGGGAGACAGATTTTTGTTCAGTTTTCCGGACCGAATTAATTCCGCGTAAGTTTCTGCTTCAATATCTAACAGTTGTTCTTGCAGTTGTTCTTGTTCTAGGGATTGTAATTGCGGGTAAGACGTTTGTAACTTTGTAATTTCTTGGTTAACCTCGTCTAATTTTCCCTTTACTAATGCTTGTTGATGCTGTTTGAAATCTTCGTCAATACTGGGAGAAAGTTCAACAGAACTGAGATGTTGCAATACCCTTTCTAAAGCATTGCGACGGGCAAGCAATTCACTATAAGTTTGCCGTTGGGCGCGATCGCCGATTAATCCTAGTTTCTCAATTACCGTCTGCATCGTCAACCCTTGTACTAATAAGGTAAATAAAACGACCCCAAACACGGTTTCAATAATATCCTGTCTGCCGTCTAACATGACCGGTACACTTAATGCTAGGGCAATGGAAACAGAACCTCTTAATCCGCCCCACCAAAGCACCGTTTCTTCTTGCCAAGTAATATCTTGTTTGGTGATTAAATTGCTCAGCGTTCCTAAACCATAAATACTGATCGCGCGAATGATCACCAAGGCAATAATTGCCACTAAAATTAATTTCCAGTTATCCGTTAAACTTGAAATATTAATTTGATCGCCAATGAGGAGAAAGACGATTGAGTTAACAAAAAAGGCAATAAATTCCCAAAACTCGGAAACGGATAAACGAGTGCGGGCATTCATACCAATGCGCGATCCAAAATTGCCTAAAATAATCCCAACGGTGACCACACCAATAACACCAGAACCGCCTAATTCTTCCGTTAATAAATAAGCCCCATAAGCGGAAAGCAAGGTGAGCGATTGTTCCACTAACGGCAGATCAAAACGTTGGGTTAAATACGAAATGCCAAAGCCAATTAAACTGCCAATGCCAATGCCAATGCCAGTCACGGCAACAAACTGCACTAAACTATTGGTTACGGAAAATTCCTGAACCCCTAAAGGAATTCCCACTAAAATACTAAAGGCAACAACGGCAGCCCCATCATTAAATAAACTTTCTCCTTCTGTTAGTACTGTTAAGCGTTCCCCAACCCCTAATTCTCGAAAAAGGGCAATGACGGCCACGGGATCTGTTGCTGCTAAACTAGCGCCCACTAGTAGGGCAATGGGAAGGGATAACCCTGTAAAATAGTTAAGACTGAAGCCAATGCCAACAACTGAAATAACTACCCCTACAATGGCTAATAACGTAACGGGAACTAGATTTTCTTTCAAATTCCGCCAACGAATGTTCCAAGCGGCTTCAAATAAAAGCGGGGGCAAGAAAATTTCTAAAATTAATTCTGGTGAAAGATTGACGAGACGAATATCCAGAAAAGCGAGTCCCAACCCAACAATTACTAATAGTAACGTATAGGGAATTTGTCGGAAAAAATTAGAAATTTGCGATAACGTTGCTACCCCTAAAGAAACAGAAAGAACAATTAAAAACTGTTCTAAATTCTCTTTGATTAATTCCTCTCCCACCGTTGCTTCCATACTCATTTAGTTGTTATTGATGATGTTTTTTTTTACATAATTGGTCATTTGATCCTTAACTCCCTGGAAGCGCGATCCCTACGGTAATGAACAAATAACCAATCACCCATTACCAATAACACATCTTACTCATTGACGAAACTATAAATCGTTTGCAAGGTTAGATGATTGGAGACAGCAGAAGGTTTGACTCCTGGTTGATGGGGTTCTCGATTGAGTTTAACTTGTAAGCCTGTCATGGGATCATTGCCGGAAGAAATTAAAAATTCTACTCGTTTCACTTCTTCCCAACTGGCAATTTCATCAAGAATTTTGCTAATGGCAATGACATAGGGATGATTGGAATTGCTGTACCAGTCTGGGCTAGCCACATTGGGTTGATCAAAGCCAAAATGAACGGTAATATCGGGAGTGCCAAATAGCGCGATCGCGACGGGACGGGCTTCTTCTTGCACTAAGAGATGATAATCATTGGCCAATTCTCGCAATCGTTCCAACCGTTGATAACGATCCGTTACCGATTGCACACTATCTCGCCAATCGATGGCCACACTGGCTAAGTAGGTTTGCAACAGCATGTGACCGAGTTTTTTTGCCTTTGTTGCCAGATAAACAGAGTTGTAGGCAGTGGCTTCAATTAGCAAGGGCACCCGTTCCACAATTTCTAAGCCATATCCTTTTAAACCGGCAATTTTGCGCGGATTGTTGGTAATCAGGCGAATTTGCCGAATGCCCAAATCATTGAGCATTTGTGCGCCCATGCCATAATCTCTTAAATCTGCCGGGAATCCTAACTTTTCATTGGCTTCTACCGTATCCAAGCCCATGTCTTGCAGCGAATAGGCTTTTAACTTGTTCACTAACCCAATGCCGCGCCCTTCTTGCCGGAGATAAACCACGACGCCTTTACCGGCATTTTCAATCATTTTCAGTGCCGCTTGCAGTTGCATGCGACAGTCGCAACGCATCGACCCCAAGGCATCCCCGGTTAGGCATTCCGAGTGCATTCGAACCATCACCGGTTCGTCAGCAAAAGTACTGGGATCGCCTTTGACAATGGCAAGATGTTCCGTGTCATCTAGCTGATTCCGGTAGGCGTAAAGTTGAAATTCTCCAAACTGGGTGGGTAACTGACAAATGGTTTCTCGATACACAAAGCGATCGTGTTGTAAACGGTAACTAATTAAATCAGCAATACTGATCAGAGTGAGATTATGTTTCTTCGCGTATTCTGCTAATTCCGGCAAACGGGCCATTGACCCATCGGGGTTTTGAATTTCACAGATGACCCCGGCAGGCGTTAATCCTGAGAGTCGGCATAAATCAACCGCTGCTTCGGTGTGCCCAGCGCGTTTTAAGACGCCCCCTTCTTTGGCGCGAATGGGAAACACATGACCTGGGCGGGCTAAATCTTCCGGACTGGAAGTGGGATTAATGGCAATTTGAATCGTGCGCGCGCGATCTTCGGCAGAAATGCCAGTGGTGGTCCCCAAATGTTTGGCGGCATCAATACTAACGGTAAAAGCCGTTTGGTTGGTATCAGTGTTTTCTCCTACCATTAACGGCAAATCGAGGGTGTCTAACCGTTCTCCCGTCATGGCGAGACAAATCAGCCCTCGGGCTTCCACCGCCATAAAGTTAATCATGGCCGGGGTAGCAAATTGGGCCGAACAAATGATGTCCCCTTCATTTTCACGATTTTCGTCATCGACCACAACAATGGGGCGACCCCCTCGAAAATCTTCGAGGGCTTTTTCAATGGGATCAAATTCTATGGGATAGGTTGCTTGCGAATCCACTATCAAGAGTTAAACGCTTCTGTGTAAACTTATGTTCACAGTTTTCAGTTTTGATTGTATCCTGTTTAGCAGCGCGATCGCTATTTGTTTTTCGGGCGAAACTGCTGGGCCACTGCCTTGACTAAGGCCTCCCTTGGCAAAAAACGCGGAAGATTGGCAATCAGTTGATTCGGGAATCCCCCGGGAACAATATTGGCTTGCTTTTGCTCGAAGGCATTCAGTGCCGCTTTGACAACCTCTTCCGGGGAGGTATAGTTTTGCTGGCTAGATTCGGTTATAGAATTGGGAAAATTAGCTTTGATGAAAAACTCAGTTTCAGTGGGACCAGGACACACACAAGTTACCGTGACCCCAGCATCTTTATTTTCTTCCCACATGGCTTCACTAAAATTGAGAACAAAGGCTTTGGTTGCCGCGTAAATTGACATATAGGGAATTGGTTGAAATGCCGCAATGGAGGAAACATTAATAATGCCTCCTTCTCCTTGCTGACGCATGGGGGTGAGGAAAAGATGAGTTAAGGCCACGATCGCGCTAATATTCAATTGAATCATCTCTAGTTGCCTGGTTAGGGAACGATTGGCAAACAACCCATAGTCGCCAAATCCTGCATTATTGATCAGTAAGTCAATGTTGATTCCTTTGGCAGTGATGGTGTCAAAGAGGGTTTGGGGGGCATTCGGTTCGGCTAAGTTTTGGGGAATGACTTCCGTGTGAATTTGATGGTCTTTCTCCAGTTGTTGGGCCAGTTGTTGCAATTTGTCTTGAGAACGGGCAACTAAAACCAGATTGTATTGACGGTTGGCTAATTCCTGGGCAAAAGTCGCTCCAATGCCGGACGATGCACCAGTAACAAGGGCAGTGTTCATAATGAGTTAAATTTGTAAATTTTCTTTAAGTTTATCGTTTCTAGTTACTGGGTTACTACTCATTAAGCCAATTATCTGTTAGCCCTTTTGGGAAGATCAATTGTTGTCAGTTTAAAATTCGGGAAATCCCAATCGGAACTGTTTCCATAAGGATTAAACGCAAACCATGTTTCAAACCACACGCCGACGATTAGCATTATGGTATGCCACGGTTACGGCAATTTTATTGCTGTTATTTGCCACAGGGGTTTATTTTTATGTGCGAAGTACTCTCATTGAACGCATTGACGATACGCTAAAGCATGTTGTGGAAGTGGTGGAACGATCGCTGATTGTTCAACCGATTGCAACGCAAGATAATGGGTATCGCCTGAACATTGAAGCTAGCTTTCGCAACGACACCGGAACAGTGGAAGATGACCATATTGATTTAGAATGGTTTAATCCGCAAGGCGAATTAGTGTGGTCAACCTTTTCCGAACCTTTAGATCATCCCCTGCACAAAAATCGTCCAGTGGAAACTGTACCTCTTTCTTCGGGATATTTGCTTCGCCAAGTAACCGAACCCATTACCCTGGGAAAACAAACCTTGGGATATCTCCGGGTCAGTCATCCTTGGTTTGAAGTGACAAAACCGATTCGTCAGTTGCTGTTAGATCTCGTCATTGGCATTAGTGTCATGGTGGTATCAGTGGCTGGGATTAGTTGGTGGCTGTCGGGGATTGCTATACAACCGGTGAAGGAATCTTATCAAAGTCTCAAGCAATTTACCGCTGATGCCTCTCATGAATTGCGCAATCCTATTGCCATGATTCAAACCAATGTGCAAATGGCATTGGCTTACCCTGATGGGGAATTGCAACAGCAACAGCTACAAGTGATTGAACGGTTGACCCAGCGCTTGGGAAGATTAGTGAATGACCTCTTGTTCCTCGCGCGATCTGATAGCGGGATGATTGAAACAAAACAGCAGTCTGTTCCCTTGGATGCGTTGTTAATGGAAGTGATTGAGGAACAGAACGCGATCGCGCAGCAAAAAGGCATTAAACTCTCTTTAGACTTTGCTGAATCAGACAGCGATCAAACCTTTACTCTTACGGGAGACTGGCATCAGTTAGCGCGACTGTTTACCAATTTAATTAGCAACGCGATCGAACATTCCCTCTCAGATGAAACCGGCACTTCCCCCACAGTCACTGTTCAACTGCAACCGATCAAACGCAATCATCATCAGTATCTGCAAGTGCAAGTAACCGATACTGGAAAAGGGATTTCCGAAGCCGAATTGCCCCATCTGTTTGATCGCTTTTATCGGGTGTCTCCTTATCGGAAGGATAGCGAAACCAAGGGGGCAACGGGGGCAGGCTTAGGACTCGCGATCGCGCAAGCCATTGTTGATAATCATCAGGGATCAATTAAGGTGGATAGTACTCCTGGACAAGGAACAACGTTTACAGTGATGCTTCCTGTGAGCGATTGATGAATTGAACCACAAAGACACAAAGAACACAGAGAAGGAATGTTGCGATTTAAGTTAAAGCGGAAAATAGATTTTCCCCAGAAAACCGAATGAGATCATTACAGGGTAATCCGGTTTCTTCTGAGACGTTTTCGATTTCTCGCTTAGCACTCTCTTCATCGAGATGAAACGTATTTAAAGCGATTCCGGCAACCTTAATTTCACCAAATGCGCCGACACCACTGGCCAGCATTTCATACAATTTGACAGCTTCTGCTAACGGGGGAATTTTAATTTCTGGAAAGTTTCGAATTTCAGTTTGTCCGGCCCGATGGACTAAAATTAAATCAGTGGGTTGACTGCCTCGCAAGAGAGGCAATACTGCGGTTGAACCGGGATGGAACAGCGAGCCTTGTCCTTCCACAAATAAAAAATCATAATGATCTCCTGCCTCTAATACCATTTTTTCCACGGCACCGGCGGCAAAATCGACGCGTATGGCATCTAAAGGAATGCCTGCCCCGCTAATCATCATTCCCCCTTGCCCAGTAGCCAGAAATTTAGCGCGATATCCCTGTTGGTTTGCTCTTTTGACGAGTTCCAAACTGGTGGACATTTTGCCAATGGAAAAGTCTGTTCCCACGGTGAGCACTCTTTTGCAGGATAAAAAGCGCGCTTTTCCGCCACTAATGCCCAACTCGGTCGGTTCTTCTCTCACATCCCACAACCGTTGCCCGGCTTGTAAGGGAATCTCTTCATTGCCAAACAGGGAACGAATGGGGGTATGTAATCCATTGACTACGGATAATCCTGCTTTGACCGCTTGTTTGACTTCTTGTTCCCAAGCCGGAGGCAACTTTCCCCCAGACGGGGCAATGCCAATTAACAACACATCAGGCTGATATCCTAAAGCTGTGGCAAGATCTGCCACAATGGGAACATCGCGATGAATTCCTCGGAGACTGGCTAATGATTCGCCTGCACACTGCTTGTCAATCACAGTAACCACTGTTGCTTCACTGTAGCGCAAAAAGGTTAATCCGGTTTTGCCATGATCCCCGCGAATGCCTTCATGAAGTAAAATTGCCACCCGATGTTGTGCCGTTAACTGCATGATACGTGATTCCTAGTCCTGGTGAAGAGTTGGGTTGTAAATATCCATTATTTAACACAGCACCGCGAAATGGATCATCGATTAAGTTGAGATGGCTATCAAGATCAAGATAATCCGCTAATGGCGATAAATGGGCCATTGCAGTATTGGCAAGGGTGCTATCGGAGTAACAACCATACATTACTTGTAACCCACAAGCTTGAGCCGTGTAAACCATGCGTAATACTTCTGTCAGGCTTCCTGCTTTCATCAATTTGATATTAATGCCATCAATGTCTAAGCTGGCAAGTCGCGGAATGTCTTGGCTGGTAAAACAACTTTCATCGGCGAAAATGGGTAGGGGCGAATTTTTCGCGAGAGTGGGAAGTTTCTCGTCTTCGGCGACGGCAAGGGGTTGTTCGATATAAGCCACGTTATAGTTGGCTAGCCAATGACTCATGGTGATGGCATCTTCTACTGTCCATCCGCCATTGGCATCAATTGTAAATTGGGCATGGGGGGCATTGTCGTGAAGGGCTTGGAATAAGCTTTGATCCGCTTCTAGTCCTTGGGAGCTCCCTAATTTCACTTTAATTCGTTTGCCGCCGGTAATGGTTTGCCAGTTTTCTAATCGCTTTTTGCCATCTTCTGGGGAACTAATGCCGATGGTGACAGAAATGGGAACAATTTCACTGAGATCTAAGCCCAAAATTTCCCAAACAGGAAGTCCAGCCTGTTTGCCCAACCAGTCGTAACAAGCAACATCAATGGCAGCCCGCAACGCAGAAGAAACTTGTGCTGTTTTTAAATCGTCTTGAATGCGCGATCGCGCTAAAGGCGTAAAGTTCCTTAACTCTGGTGCAATTTTGTTGAACTGTTGTTGTAATCCCTCGGTTTGATCTCCGACACCGCCGCCAATGGAAAAGGGAACGGCTTCTCCCCAGCCTTCTATGCCTTGGTGTTGAATTTTGATCCAGAGATTTGTCGTTTGACTGGTGGTTCCCCGAGAAATCGTCAAGGGAAAACGTTTTGAGGCTATAAAACGTATCACATTAAGTTCCATAAGTAAATCTTTCTCGCCATCTATTTACATTATTTAATGAAGATTGTTATAGTTTTGTTAAGTTCACATGAAAGATTAAGGATTAAGCGAATGACTACAGGAAAAGGTTCTATCGTTGATGATCAGGGTAAAATGAATAACTTTGCCGTAGAACCTCAGGTTTACGTGCAACAAGAATCTCGCGCCGGTTTTACGCCCTACGCCGAACGCCTCAACGGCCGCCTAGCGATGATTGGCTTTGTCTCTTTACTGGCTTTAGAACTGCTAACCGGGCACGGATTATTCAATCAATTTTAATCAATTCTAAAAACTATCTTTAACTAATAACCAATAACAAGTCAGGAGAAACTCTTGGCTTGTTTTTTGTTTTTGACGGAAATTGATTTTAAATTCACGATAACTTCAGATTTAGAAGGCATGATAATTAAATAAAGGTCAAAAAGTCAGTCTAATCGTCATCCTTGAGGAGAGAAAAAGCCATGGTTGTTTTACAAAAGATACTAGGCCCAATTTTAGCTTTTACTCATGGTAAACAATTAGACTTTTTAGAAGAGTTAACGTTACTGATTATTCAGTTTGTTTTACTGAGTTTCAGTGTTGCTGTTTTTATACAAATTACCTTTTGATCGTGAATTGAAAATTTAGCAGAACGTTTGACTTGCGTTCTGCCCTCATCAATATGCCCAATTAATAAGACTCTTTAGAAGCAACTATACAAGTGGGGAATATCCTGATCAAGTCCAATCATTCTCGCTAAAGACTAAAACTAATTTAATTTATAAATAACAGCACCATCATCAGCGCGATTATCAATAACGAGTAAGTTTTTCTTCATTAAGTCTTCAATTCGTTGTTCGACTTTTTCAAATTCTTCGTCAACTTCTAGAAAAATTTCCGCCATAGTTGCACCTTGATTTTCTTTACAAATTTTTAGAATTTTGCGATCGATATCTTTTTGTTTTTTCGGTTTTTGAGACGTTGACTCGGTGTTTTTTTGTGGCGGTTGACCCTGGGGCAAATTAACAACAATACTTTCCGGTGTCTGGTAAAAACTGCCTTGGTTCGGTTGATAACCGTAGAGGGCTTTAATTTTTAAGTTTTCCTCATCAATCATATTAGGAATTAGTAACAGATCAATCAACTGACCTAATCCAAAGAAACCAAATGTTATTAAATATAAAACGCCTGAAAAATAGCGTCTTGCATAAAAGCGGTGAATACCAAACACTGAAAACACACAAAACAACCATAAGGCATAAGCAGTTGCCTTACTTCTTTGGTGTACGATTGGATTGGACATGCTTGATAACTCCCCAGGTTTCAAGTTGTTTTCATATGTCGCAAGTTACGAGGGATTCAACTTGCCATCTCAACAAAGATTGAGTTATATCTGAAGAACTTTAGTTAGGTTATTCTCCTCTCCTCGATTTTAGCGTAAAGCTACTGTAAGCAGCGCGATCGCGCCTTTGGCTCGGTGAGCAGAGCTCAATCGCGCCTTTGAAGTTACTTTTCTAGGATATTACTGGGAAAAGTCTCTA
>JBDGQV010000061.1:65775-72060 GCA_042218725.1 Halothece sp.
GCTCAATCGCGCCTTTGAAGTTACTTTTCTAGGATATTACTGGGAAAAGTCTCTAAAATAGCAGAGTGTTCCTGCATTCCTTTTGGAGTATGTATCGTAATATTTCCCTCATCATCACATAACCACACTTCCTTTGCCCCTTTGGCTAAATAAAGGTCAATTTTTTCGTTCATTTCTACTGTTAAATGAGAAGGAGATACAATTTCGATACAAATCTCTGGTGCCACCGGTAACGGTGTTGTTTCTCCATATTCAGCAAAAAATTCGGGAGAACTCCAAGCAACATCGGCGACTTTTACACCCTTCCTTGTATCAATGGAACATTCTAAATACAGTTCTCCTGCTGAACCATGCTCTGCTAAAAGTAAACTCAGTTTCGCTTGCAGTCTTCCGTGGCGGTTAGAAGCAGGACTCATTTCAATTTTGCCATATTCATTGAGTTCAATTTTAAATGGCAAATCTTGTAAACTAGGATGTTGAATTACATCTTGCCATCTCATAGTCTTGATTGGTTTGACTAAAATATCTTAAAAGTTAACGGATAATGGAAAGATTTATAAGGGTTGGTTAGAACTTGCAAAATCCCAATAATTGGCATGATTAAGTTAAAAACTGCTAAGAAAATTCCAAATATAATAATAACCGGCAAAATACCAATAGCAAGTGTAAAAAAAGAAATCACAGCTAGAATAAAAAGAATAATTCCATAAAGCCAAAAAGTTAATTGGAAATTCAGAGCAGCTTTAGCATTTTTTTTAGTAACTTGATCGTCAGTAGCCAAAATTATTGCCACCGGAACTATAATGGACGCTAAGAAGGAACTAAAAAAGTTGGAACCGTGAGCAAGTGCCGATAAGAGTTTGCGTTGATCAATATCTTCAGCCATCAGTCTAATTTAGACAATTTACCATTTCTCGTAATAAGTTATTGTTCTATCTTTTAACTTCGGTTGGGTGCAAGATAGATTATACCCAACCGATTCGTCATTCGTTTCTCTCTACAGCAATCGGAAAATAAACGGATAGCGGTAAGATTTATCGGGGTTCGTTAACACTTGCAAAATAGCAATAATGGGCATAACAACACTAACAATTCCTAAAATTCCTAGTAAAATCCATCCAATGACGATCAACGTTAGAATCCCAAAAATAATGCCGTATAGCCACACATTAAAGTGGAAATTTAAAGCTTCTCTGGCATTTTCTTTCGTTAATTCATCTTCTGTAATAAAGAGAATGACAATGGGAACCCCAACCGAAAAAACTAAAGCACTAAAAAAAATGGACCCATGGGCAAGGGCAGAGAGGAGTTTACGCTTATCAATATCGTCAGTCATAATGTTTATTTAAACGACGGTAAACAGTAACTAATCCTTTATTATCTCCGACATTGCCAGGAAATAACACGACTGGAAGACTGGGGAATTGCGGATGTGTCTCTGGCGTGCGAACTAAGGAACAACCGGGAAGAATTTGTCCAAGCAGCCGGGCTGATTGCAATTGTAAACCAACACTCAAGACATCATTGGAAGTAATGCCGCCTTTACTGATGAGGAAGCTAATCTCGTTGGGCAATCCTTTCACAATATCCATTAAAAAGGAAGAAACTTGGAAACCAAAATTGAGACGTTCTTGAGTATTGCTAAATTGTAGTTCTTCTCGACTAGTATAAATAACAGGGGTTTGTTTTTGTTGGTAAGCGGTGTTAATTTGATTGAGGATTTGGGTTAATTGTTGATCTTTCTGATTGGGACAATCTCGCAGTGTCTTAACATCTACTTCTATCCCGGTTACCGTGTCTTCTTCTAAAAGGGCATAGAGTTGTGCGGTTGATTTTTGAACATGAGATCCCACTAATACCACCCCAGGATTGGAAGTGGCATCATATTTGCCCATTTCTTCAGCCGGGATGGGTTGTTTGCCAAGTTGGGCAAGGGAAGTTAATAAACTGGCAGCACTACGGAATAAAAAACGTTTTCCTTCTTGCGTGGCAGCCAGCACATCATTGGCAAAGGCATCTAAGTCGCTTTGCGTTTCCCCATCAACGGCGGCACACTGATTATTTTTCAGTTGTAGGAGACGGTTTTTGGTGCCTTGACGAAGGTCATTTAAAGTAAAGCGTTCGACGGCATCAGCTTTAATGCTGCCTTGAGTTTTCTCTTCCACATAGTCGGGAAGATAGCTATGAGAGTAACCAAAGACAGAATCTTTCGCAAATTCTGTTTGATGAACGGGAATTTCTCCTTCCTCGGAGACAATATAGTGAATACTATCGCGGGTAATTCGTCCCCCTTCAAAGAAAGCAGGTACTAGAAAATGGGCATCAAAGGGGCCGAGTTCTTCTGCAATGATATCGGTTTCAATGGGATAATGACCGCGTAGAGTAGAGTCAGAACGACTTACCACGAGAAAGTCTGTGATATTTTCCTGCGCGATCGCGCTTTTTAAATTTTGACAAACTTCTCGGGTGCGTTGCGATGCTTCTTCTGCAGATAAGGCACGGGTATTAGTTAAAACAAAGAAAATTGACGCCTCATCTTGCAAGCCCAAGCGCAACGTTTCCACATCCCACTGCATCAATAATAAACAACTGTGGACAGTCTGGGAACCAGTGGGATCATCATCAAGGGCAATAATTTTGGGTCGAGTGGTCATTGCTTGTAATGTATGGAAGTACCACTACCAGACTAACTTGTCACATAACGCTGATAAAGTTTTTGAACAGTTTTTAATACTTTATCCAAAGAAGAAGTATGGGCTGGATTATATTGTTGAACTTGCGTCAGGAGTTTTGCTTCGGCATTGGCCACATCCCCATCACTGTAAATTAAAGCACTAATGGCTTCAATCAGTTTTTCATACTCTTCCTGACTGGGAGAACCGCCAAAATATTCTTCTAACCAGCGGTAGCATTCCTCTGGTTTAACGCTTCTCAGTTGATGCAGTAACGGACGAATTTCTGGATCATCGGCTAAGTTATGTTTTCGCGCTGTTTTTAGTAAATATTCCCGTTCTTGGGATTGAATTTGACCATCAATCCAAGCGGCACCAATTAAAATTTTAAGGAGTTGTTTGTAGGGATTGGCTTCTCGTTTCATAACTCAGAGGATTATTGCATTGCAGTCTGCTAATGGTTCAATTGTTTCATTCCCGTTATGTTGTTTTTAAAAATTGCACCAAGGCCTCTAATTTGTCCCAAGCTGCCCCACTGCTGAGAATCTCTTTTGCTTGATTAATGCCTTGTTCATGAGCATTGAGAGGAACTGCCCCTGCCACTTGCAATGCTAAAGAAGCATTCAAAGCGACTACTTCCCGCTGGGCAATACTCCCCTTTCCTTGTAACACGTTTTGCAGGATACGTTTATTTTCGTCTAATTCTCCCCCTCTTAAGGCCTCTGTTCCCACTGAATTTAAGCCTAAGGCTTCCGGTTCAACACTGGTCATTTCTATGTTGTCTTCATTTAGAATAGCAAGATCGGTAGGAGCGCCTAATCCGGCTTCATCTAATTGTTCCCGCCCATGCAAGACAATCGCGCGTTTCATGCCCAATAACTGAAATGCCTGGGCAACGGTATCAATCAATTTACCGTCAAATACCCCCATTACCTGCGCTGTGGGGCGTAGCGGATTCACCAACGGTCCTAGTAAATTAAACACCGTTCGCACTTTTAAAGTTTGTCGCAGGGGAACCACACTTTTCATCGCAGGATGCCAGCCTGGGGCAAATAAAAACGTAATGCCCACTTCTTCCAGGGCGGCTTGGGTTTGTTCAATGTTAGTATTCAGGTTAATACCTAGCGCTTCTAACACATCAGCAGACCCCACCTTACTCGATGCCGAACGATTGCCATGCTTGGCCACTTTTACCCCGGCTGCTGCCACCACAAATGCCACTGCTGTGGAAATATTAAAGGTAGAGGAACCATCGCCGCCAGTGCCGCAGGTATCAATGATGGGTTGGGCATGATTTAAAAGCGTTTGTTGCAACGATTGTTGTTGCAGAACTTGTGCCATGCCTGCCAATTCCGCAGCAGAGACGCCTTTGGCTTGAATCGCGGCTAAGATGGCACCGGAGAGGGCAGGGGGAATTTCCTCATTAAGCCAACCTTGCATTAAGGCAGCTGATTGTTCTTGCGAGAGGGATTGTTGATCCAGCAGTTGTTGCAGTAACGTTGGCCAGGCAGTCGTGGAAGTCATGGAGAGTTCAATAGAGCGTTGAGTCTTAGTTGCTAACCGTACAACAGTTTTGGCCCTGTCTCTTTCAGAAATCGTAAAGAAATATTAACATGAAAAGTGAAGATGCAAAGAGGCAATTTGGAATTTTAAGATGCCAAGACTTGTACAATTAAGTTTGATTGTCAGCGCGATCGCGCTATTTTTCTTTTCCTCACCGGTATTTGCCGCCACGCCGCGTGCTGTTCGTTCCTTTAATGAAGCGGTGCAAGCGGAAACAAAAGACTTTTCGGAACAAACCCTGATTGAAGCAGAATTTTATGATGAAAACTTAAAAGGAGCCGATTTTCACAACGCCAACTTAGAAGGCGCTGTATTTAATGGTTCTAAACTGCTCAATGCCAATTGGCAAGGCGTAAACTTTAAAAATGGAATTGCTTATCTCACTGATTTTACCGGTGCAGATTTAACCAATGCCATTCTCATAGAAGCCATGATGTTGCGTTCTAAGTTTGATCAAGCCACCATCACCGGTGCTGACTTTACCAATGCTGTCGTCGATAGTTTACAACAAAGAAAACTTTGTGAAAGAGCATCTGGCGTTAACCCAACGACAGGGGTATCCACCAAAGAATCTCTTGAGTGTCGCTAAAATCCCCAATTTATCAAGTGACTGCAACAAGATAAAGCCGTGACTAGGTGATAATATCAAAATAACTCCTTTTGCTGTTCCGAATCTCCCTTCTCTCTAGAGTCAGAAAGCATTGCGTTAGAGTAGAAGGTTAGTGGTTTGTATCGAGCTCAAAACTACGGAATAATCAATTTAATTTTAATATGACTGTTACTGCCGAAGAAACTCCTGCCCTTTCCCAAAAAACTCGCCGTCGTGTCGTATTTCCCTTCACTGCGATTATTGGCCAAGATGACATGAAATTGGCTTTGTTGCTGAATGTCATTGACCCGAAAATTGGCGGGGTCATGATCATGGGCGATCGCGGCACGGGCAAATCCACTACGATTCGTGCGTTAGCCGATTTACTCCCCGAAATTGATGTGGTCGCTGATGATGCCTTCAATAGCCATCCTGATGATCCCGATTTAATGAGTGACGAAGTACGGGAAAAATGGGAACAAGAAATCCCGCTCAACACCACGAAACAAAAAGTTCCCATGATTGACCTGCCTTTAGGGGCAACGGAAGATCGGGTTTGCGGCACCATTGACATTGAAAAAGCCCTCTCGGAAGGGGTAAAAGCCTTTGAACCGGGATTGCTAGCCAAAGCCAACCGCGGCTTATTATATGTGGATGAGGTTAACCTGTTAGATGATCATCTGGTCGATGTGCTACTTGACTCTGCCGCCAGCGGTTGGAATACGGTGGAACGGGAAGGGATTTCTGTGCGCCACCCAGCCCGTTTTGTGTTAGTGGGTTCGGGCAACCCGGAAGAAGGAGAACTCCGTCCCCAACTTTTGGATCGTTTTGGGATGAATGTGGAAGTTCGAACAGTTAGAGATCCGGAATTGCGGGTCAAAATTGTCGAACAGCGATCGCAATTTGACCAAGATCCGCAAGGGTTTGCCCAACATTATCAACAACAACAAACGGAATTGCAGCAGCAGATTGTGCAAGCCCAGGAATTATTACCCCAGGTGCAAATGGAATATGATTTGCGCGTGCAAGTATCGCAAGTTTGTGGCGAATTAGATGTGGATGGGTTGCGAGGCGACATTGTCACCAACCGGGCTGCCACCGCACTCGCTGCTTTAGAAGGGCGCAAAGAAGTCACCGTTGACGATATTCGACGAGTGATGCCCTTGTGTCTCCGTCATCGCTTGCGCAAAGATCCTTTAGAATCAGTTGATTCTGGTTATAAAGTGGAAAAAGCGATCGCGCAAGTCTTTGGCTTAGAACTCGAAGAAGAGGAAGACGAAGAAACTTAAACCAGTAACTAGTAACCAGTGACCAGTCCATGAATTGGGAACTGGTTACTGTCGATTAAGAATTAACTGAAATAGAAATATCCGGCTTGTAATCCGCCAACAATAAATCCAAGAATCCCCCCTAAATTAACAATGGCTTGCAATTCATTTTTAACAATGGAATTAACCGTTG